>JAJXTA010000307.1 GCA_021784265.1 bacterium
CGTGCCAATGGTAACGATATCATAACCGAGAATCTCCTTATAACCACCTCCACGGAACCATCCAGGCCGCCGTCCACCTCGGCCCGCGCCCACCACCACATCACCCTCCGATGATTGTCCACGGCGCCCGACCAACACTGCGGGCTTCCCAAGGCGAGGCGGGAGGCAACATGTCCGATGAGCCCCGTCCTCACCGCCAGCCTACGCGATGGTTGCCGGTGCGACCTGTGGCCCGCGCTTCATCCACACCATCACGAGACTCACGTCCGCAGGTGAGACCCCAGAGATACGCGAAGCCTGACCAAGGGTCACCGGCCGGATCTTGGTGAGCTTCTGTCGGGATTCCGTGCGCAGGCCCGGTATGCTGGCGTAATTCAACCATTCTGGGATTTGTTTGTCTTCCAGTTCCTTGAACCGTTCCACCTCGGCTGCTTGCCGCTCCAGATACCCTTCGTACCGCAGGAGGATTTCGACCTGTTGGATCACGTCAGCGCTGAGCGTGGTATCGGCAGCGGGCAGATCATGATACGTAACCTCTGGCCGCTTAAGCAGTTGAGCAAGGGTGACGGAGTTGTGTCGGGTGTTGGACAAGCGGACCAACTCGGTGTCGATCGCGAGCGCTTTGGCTTTGAATTGGTCATAATGCCGCTTTGGCAACAGGCCGACCTCGTGACCAAGGGTCGCGAGCCGTTGGTCAGCGTTATCCTGGCGCAAGAGGAGGCGGTACTCGGCACGGGAGGTGAACATCCGGTAGGGCTCGGCGGTACCCTTGGTGACGAGGTCGTCGATCAAAACGCCGATGTAAGCCTGATCGCGGCGCAAGACGATCGGCGCCTTGCCTTGGACGCGCCGGGCGGCGTTGATCCCGGCGACGAGCCCCTGGGCCCCAGCCTCTTCGTAACCGGAGGTGCCGTTGATCTGGCCGGCCAAGTAGAGCCCGCGACACGCCTTGGTCTCGAGCGAGGGTTGGAGTTGGGTGGGAAAGGCAAAATCATACTCGACAGCGTAGGCGGGGCGCATGATCTCTGCCTGTTCGCAGCCGACGATGGTGCGGACCATTTCGACCTGGACGTCGAACGGGAGGCTGGTCGAGAATCCGTTGACGTAGATTTCGTCCGTGGCGACGCCTTCGGGCTCGAGGAAGAGCTGCTGACGCTCCTTTTCGGGGAACTTGACGATCTTGTCCTCGATAGAGGGGCAGTATCGCGGGCCGACGCCTTCGATGGCACCGGAATAGAGCGGAGAGCGGCTGAGGTTGGCGCGGATGACGGCGGCAGTTTTAGCGGTGGTGTAAGTGATATGGCAGGGTAATTGGCCTTGGAGCCGGTCGAGAACCGAGCCGGGAGGATAGCAGGAGCGGTTGGGGCCAACCGGCTCAGCATGGTCTATCCGGGCAGGCGCCACGGCGGAATGTTCCACGTGGAACAAATCCTCCCGCCAATAGGTGAACCACGGAACCGGCTCATCTCCCGGTTGGACCTCGGTCCGCGAAAAATCGATCGACCGCCGCAGCAGTCGCGGCGGTGTGCCCGTCTTGAGTCGGCCCAGCTCCAGCCCGATTTCCTTGAGCGAACCTGACAGCCCCAGGGCCGCTGCCTCGCCCGCCCGTCCGCCTGATTGTTGGTTGGCGCCGACGTGCATGAGGCCACGGAGGAAGGTGCCGGTGGTCACCACCACCGTCTTGCCCAAAAAACGAATATCGAGGGTGGTTTCCACCCCCCGCACCTCGCCGTCCTCGACGACCAACCGTGCGGTTTGCCCTTGCTTGCAGTCCAAGTTCTCCTCACGTTCACAAATCCACTTCAGCCGGAATTGATACGCTTTCTTGTCGCACTGCGCCCGCGGGGCCCAAACCGACGGTCCCTTCTTCGTGTTCAGCATGCGGAACTGGAGACCGGTAAGGTCGGTGTTCTTGCCCATCTCGCCACCGAGGGCATCGATCTCCCGCGCGAGGTGTCCCTTGGCTAGGCCGCCGATGGCCGGGTTGCAGGACATCTGGCCGATGGTGTCGAGGTTTATCGTTAACAGCAACGTCGAACACCCTATCCTCGCCGCTGCCAACGCCGCTTCCACCCCAGCATGACCGCCACCAACGACAATCACGTCGTAAGGCTTCGGATAAACGTACATCAGCACGGAATCTACCGCATAAGGTCGCTTCCGCCAAGGGTTCCTTCTCTGCGCGATTGGGACGGCGGGCGGTCGTGCGTCGGCGAGAGGTCGCGCAGGGGCGGTGGCACGCCCGTGAACTCCAGGCTTCAAGTGGGCCCGCGCTCGGGTTTAAGCTGCACCCCGGACCCGATACATGGCTATTGACCGTGAAGACCTCAAGGCGCGGGTGGCTCGGCTCGCCGAGCATGGCGTGTTCATCGGTACGTCATCCTGGAAGTACCCAGGTTGGTGCGGACAGCTCTACGACCCCGACCGCTACGCTTATCGCGGGCGGTTTTCTCAAAGCCGTTTTGAGAAGACCTGCCTGCGGGAATACGCGGAGGTGTTCAAGACCGTCTCGGTCGATGCCGCGTACTATAAGTTCCCTGACGGCAATTACTTGGGAGAACTGATCTCTCAAGTGCCCGCTGAGTTCCAATTCGCCTTGAAGGTGACGGACGAGATTACAATCAAGCGGTTCCCCAACCTGCCGCGTTTCGGGGAGCGCGCCGGCCAGCCGAACCCTAACTTCCTGGACGCCGAATTGTTTGCTTCCCGTTTCCTCGAGCCATGCACGCCGTTCAAAGGCAACATTGGGCTCCTAATGTTCGAGTTCTCCCGTTTTCATCAGAAAGACTACCTGCGAGGGCGCGATTTCGTGGCGGCGCTCGATGGTTTTCTTGCCCGAGTGCCTCGCGGGTGGCGTTATGGCGTGGAGATCCGGAATCGGAGCTTCCTGCAACCCCAGTATTTCGAGTCGCTACGCCGGCACGGTGTGGCGCATGTCTTTAACAGTTGGCAGGCCATGCCGAGCGTGGGCGACCAATTGGAACTGTCTGGCAGCCGGACCGGCGATGGGTTTGTGGCCGCCCGCTTCCTGCTTAAGCCCGGCCGGACGTACACCCAAGCCGTCGAGTTGTTCAGCCCTTACGGCCGGGTAAAGGAAGCGAATCCGGAAAGCCGGGCGGCTGGCGGGAGGGTGATCAAGGAAGGACTGGAGCAGAGCGGGGGTAAGAAGGCATTTGTTTACGTTAACAATCGCCTCGAAGGCAACGCCCTCGAGACCATCGCTGGAATGATCGATGAGGCTTGCTAGTGCTTCTTGGCCGCTGCCTGCCAGACCGGCAACCGGCCTTCCACCCCGATCCGGGTGAGATAGGCCATATCCAGTTGATAGAGAGCTGGTTCGCTCGGCGTCGGATGGTTGGCGTAGGCCAAATGATTGGCCACATGGACAGCGGTCAAAGGACTGAAACTCGGGGCGCTGGCTTGGCCGGGGGAATGGTGATACGCCACCGCCTCGACTAAGGCCATCGGCAAACCCCAAATCCCGATCAGATAAGCCCCGACATCGGCGTGCGTGGACTTGAAAATCTCTCGTTCGACCTGGGAGAGGGAAACGTGGCAGGTGCGCGCCCGTTCGAGGGCCTCGAGGTAGTCCGGGGAGCGATGGGCGACGAGGATCAGCTTGCCCACGTCGTGGAGAAGACCCGCCGAGAAGGCCTGTTCGACGAACACCGGCTCGCTCTTCTCCAGTTCGGCGATTTGGCGCGCCAGCAGGGCGGTGCGCAGGCTGTGCTCCCAGATTTCGTCCACCGGCAGCTCGCGGAGTTGAGCCGGGGTGAAAGCGGAGAACAAATGAATCGTCAAGGCCAGCGCCCGGATGATGCCGACGCCCAACAACTGGACCGCCTCGCGCACGTTGGCCGAGGGCCGGGCAAAACCGAAGAAGGCGGAATTGACCAACTGAAGGACCTTGGCGGTGAGAGCGGGGTCCTCGGCGATAATATCGCTGACCGCGTCGATGGGCGCGTCGGGCACTTCGAGGGCCTCGATCATGCGCAGATAGACCTGCGGGATGCTGGGGAGGCTCTTGATCTCGGAGATGAGGCTGCGCAGGTCCGGGTCTTCGAGGCGTTTGGTCAGCCCGTAGATGCGGGCGAGCGCCGAGCGCAGCACCATCAGATCGCACGGCTTGGTGAGGTACTGGTGGGTGGCGCCGATGCACCGCATCACCAGGTCTTGGTCCGCGAAGGCCGAGAGGATGATGCGGATGGTGCGGGGGTAGCGCATCATCACCTCGTTAAGGAGCTGCGCCCCGTTCATGCCCGGCATGCGCATGTCCGAGACGATGACATCGACCGGCTGCTGGGCCATCAACGCCAGCGCCTGTTGGCCGGTTTCCACAAACGCCATCTCCCACTCCCCGGTCATCGCGCGGAGCGTGAGGCGCAGAACTTTGAGGACCTGCGGCTCGTCATCGACGAACAGGAGCCGCAACTTGGCGGGGGGGGTCATGGCTTTGGGGGGGAGGAGCGCGAGGATTCAACCGCTCGGGCTGGCGGACGCCGCGTACACAAGCAGAAACCCGCCGTCTCCCACCCCACCGAAGACGGCTCTCGGTTCGACCATGCCTGGAAACTGAGCATCACACAGCGACTTACCCCAACACACCGGTTATATAAGGCTCCAGGGCCGGGAAAGGCAAGCGCGGAGTCACGGTTTCTGTAGTCACTTGGCTACGCCCGCTGCCAGCGCCGGGATCGCCAGGGGTGCCCGGCGGCGCCGTTGGTCGAAGCGTGCCTGAACTTGATACGCGAAATTGTCCAGGGTGACCGGATCGACCGGATCGCCGTTGAGGGCGAGCGTCAGGCTCAGCAAGCCTTCTTGTTCGGCCACATGGAAGAACTGGGCCTCGGCGATCTTGTTGGGCATGCATTCGAGCGGCCCGGCACTGACGACGGCGTCGATCTCGTTTCGCCGCCAAGCGTCCAGCGGACCGCCCACGGTGAGCACCGCTTCGCCCTCCAGTTCGGGCCGCACGTAGGCGCCCACGGCGGCCAGCGCG
>JAJXTA010000308.1 GCA_021784265.1 bacterium
AATGGGGGGCTAGAGGATGAGTTGACGGCCTTCCAGGGCCCGGCTCAGCGTCAGTTCATCGGCGAAATCCAGGCCCGTGCCGGCGGGCAACCCGTGCGCCAAGCGCGACACTTTCACGCCGCGCGGTGCTAGCCGTTGCGCGAGGTAAAAGGCCGTGGCATCACCCTCGACATCGGTGGGCAAGGCGAGGATCACCTCATGCACCGGCCCGGCCGCCAGCCGCGTCTCCAGCGCCTCGATCCTGAGGTCTTCGGGCTCGATGCCGTTGAGCGGCGAAAGCGTCCCCCCCAGCACATGGTAGCGGCCGCGGAAACTGCCGGCCTTCTCGAGCAACAGGACATCCACCGGGCGCGCCACGACGCAGACCTGGGCGGGGTCTCGCCGTTCGTCGGTGCAGAGGGCGCAGGGTTGGCATTCCGTCAGCGCCCCGCACTGGGCGCAGGGCAGGATGCGTTCGCGCGCGGAGATCAGGGCCTGGGCCAGTTGGCGGACCGTTCCCAATTCGGACTGGACCAGATGCAAGGCTAAGCGCTCGGCGCTACGCGGGCCGATACCGGGCAGGGTGCCCAGGGCGCGGATTAGCTCCGCCAGCGGCGGGGGCAGTCCCGGGAGGGAGGGCGCAGGCAGGGTCGCCACGGGCGCTCGGACAGGGCGGGCGAGGGCGGCGGTCTGCCTAGACCAGCCCGGGAATGCTAAACCCGCCGGTCACTTTGCCCATCTCGGCGGTGGTGATTTCCCGGGCCTGGCTCAAGGCGCTGTTCGCCGCCGTCAGGACCAAGTCCTCGAGTAACTGGATGTCGGCGGGGTTGGCCGCCTGGGGGTCGATCTTGATCGAGGCCAGGCTCCCGTCGCAGCGGGCGACCACCTTGACCGCGCCGCCGCCGCTGGTGCCTTCGACGGTGCGGGCGGCCAACTGTTGCTGGGTCTCTTCCATCTGCCGTTGCAGGCGGGTGGCCTGCTTCATGAGTTTGCCAATGCTGGACATAAGTAAGTATGGCTAGGGGCCTCCGGGGTTAGGCGCGGACCTCGACGATCTGCCCTTTGAACAACTCCAGGGCCTGCTTGATCAGCGGGTCGTCCTTGAAGTCCGCCGGATCGAGCTTCTCCGGGGCGGCGGCGGGTGGGGGTGAGGCTGCCCGTCGGGGCGGGGCTGCCGGAGCTGGGGGTGCCGGGGGCGCGGGGGGCCGCGCCGCGGTCGGGGGAGCCTCAGCCTGGACGAAGCTCACCTTCAGCCCGGGCCAGCCCAGCTCGGTCAGCTTGGTCTGGAGGATGGCCTGATTGCGGGGATTATCGACCAAGGGGAGTTGATCGGCGAACTCAGGGTCGAAGCCGATCACCAGGTGCTTGTCGTCCAGGCGCACCGGGAAGGCCTTGGCGAGGTAACTGCGGGTGAAGGTGCTGACGCGGCCGACGGCCTCCAGGAGGTTGGGCCAGAGGGTCGCGACGTCGCCACCCTGGGCGGGAGGTGGCGGCGGGGTGCTGGCTTGGGCCGGTAGCGCTTCGGTGGTTTCGCCCGGCGGTGCGGCCTCGCGCAAGGCGACGGCCGGCGGTGGCGCCGCGGTGGGTGGGGCGCTGGCTGGCGCCGCCTCTTCTTGCCGCATCTGGTGCAACTGCCGGAGGACGGCGTCGAGGCCAATGGCCTCCCGGGCTTGAATGGCCTTCAGCAGGGTGACCTCCAAGAGTATCTTCTTCGAGACCGCGTCCCGCCACCGGCCTTCACCCTCGGTGAGGATCTCCATCAGCCGCACCAGCGCCTCGGACGTGATCGCCGCCGACTGGTCCCGGAGGGCGGTCCACTCCGCCTCAGTCACCTCCAGGAGCCGCTGGTCGCCCCCGGACACCTGGTAGATGAGCAGGTTACGGAAGTGGTTGAGGAGATCGGAGAGGAGCCGGCCCAGGTCTTTGCCGTTGCGGGCCAACTCCTCGAGCTCGCGCAAGACGTCGGCGGTCTGACCTGCCAGCACCGCCCGGGCCAAACCTAAAATCTGTCCTCGCGCCGTCAGTCCAAACATGGAAAGCACGTCGGCTTCCACGATCTCCTGCCCGCAGAAACTGATGAGTTGGTCGAGGGTGGACTCGGCATCGCGCATGCCGCCATCGGCTCCCCGGGCGATGGCGTCGAGGGCGGCATCGTCGATCCGAACTCCCTCGAGCCGGGCGATCGTGCTCAGGTGCTTGACGATGAGGGCCGCCGCGAGGCGACGCAGATCAAAACGCTGGCAGCGGGAGAGGATCGTTGGCAGCACCTTCTCCGGGTCCGTCGTCGCGAACATGAACTTCACGTGCGCGGGCGGCTCTTCCAGGGTCTTGAGCAGGGCGTTGAACGCCGCCGTCGAGAGCATGTGGACCTCATCGATGATGTAAATCTTGAATTTGGCGGCCGCCGGGGCGTATTTCGCCGTCTCACGCAGCTCGCGGACCTGATCCACCCCGTTGTTGCTGGCGCCGTCGATCTCCAGCACGTCCATCGACCGGCCCTCGGCGATTTCCAGACAGCGGAGATCGTCCGGGGCGAAGTCCACCTTCGGTCCGCCCGTGCAGTTTAGACATTTGGCGAAGATCCGGGCGATGGTCGTTTTGCCGGTGCCGCGCGGGCCGCAGAAGAGATAGGCGTGGGCGATGCGGCTCTGTTCAATGGCGTGGGACAGCGTCTGGGTGACGTGGTCCTGGCCGACCACATCAGCGAAGCGCTGCGGGCGGTATTTGCGCGCGAGGACTTGGTAGCTCATCTACGCTGGTTGCTCATCGATGGAACGACCGACCCCGGGGTGGATCGCCACCCCAAGGCTCGACGCCGTCCCGGAAATAAAAATGCCAGGGTGACCACGGCAGATGCGAAGCAGGCTACCGTTGCTGCCTTCCGGCCCTGGCGGGGTTTGCCCGTCCGCAATCCATGGGCCCTGGCAAAAAACTGCGATGTGATTAAGCCGGAGGGCGGTGCGCGCGGCAAGCAGAAACGGCGCAAACCGTGACCCTCGCCCCCGGCCACCCCTGGGGCGACGCCGGCAGAGTTCTCGTTGCCGCGCACCCTGGGGCTGGGAGGTATGGGGCTCGCTGGTGGGGGCATCTCCGGCGGGAGCCAACCCGGTGGGGCCAAGCTCCCTTGCCTTCTCCCGGCCCCTCCCGCACGGGGCCGGGGCCAGCAGTTCCATCCGTAAGGCGTTGGATACGAGTGTGATGTGTGGAACCAGCCCAGAGCCGGGACCCGGCTTTTTCCCAGTTGACGCTGACAAGACCCCCCCCGTAAGCTCTTCACCGTTACGAAGAAAACGCGCGACGCGGATTCCTCGGAATTCTTTATGGCCGAAGGTTATTGCGTTAAATGCAAAGCTAAGAAAGAGATCATCGAAGCGGTCGAGGAAGTGATGAAGAATGGGCGCAAGGCCATCAAGGGCAAATGCCCGACCTGCGGCGTTGTGATGTTTAAGATTCTGGGCGGCAAAGTGGTGCCACCGGCGGCCGTCGCCGCGCCGGCGACCGAGGGCGCGGCGCCCGCGAACGCCCCCTCCACCCCGGCGGCCAAGGGTTAACCTGATTTATGTCTGAACAGCTCGCTTACGCCATCATCACCCCGTACTCGCTCTACAAATCACGGACGGGGGGGATTGTGGCCCGTTTGATCACCCGGACGGGGCTGGATTTGGTGGCCGCCCGGATGTTTGCCCCCAGCCCGGAGTTGGTGCGGCAGTACGCGGACACGGTGGTGTCGGCAGCGGACCCGCAGGATCGGCGGATCCAGGAATTGATCCGCGATTACATCGTGAAGCAGATGGGCCCGGAACCCAAGACCCAGCGGCGGCGGCGCGTGATGGTGTTGCTCTTCCGAGGCGACGATGCGGTCCGCAAGGTGCGGTCGGTGGTGGGCAACTTCAGCCCCTACCGGCGCGGGGGTGAGACGATCCGCGACACCTATGGGGATCTGGTTCTCGATGAAGAGGATCAGGTGCGCTATTTCGAGCCCGCAGTGTTGGCGGCCCCGACACCGGAAGAGGCGGAGACCAAGTTGCGCCTCTGGGCCCGCTTCTCGGACCAGGACGGCGGGGTCCTGGACGGCGTCGTCGCCTACGGGCCGGACGAGAAACCGGAACGGACGCTGGTGCTGCTCAAGCCCGATAACTTCCGGTTCCCCACCGGCAAGCCCGGGAACATGATCGACTTCTTCTCGCGCACCGGGCTTTTCATTATCGGCATCAAGGTGCATCGGATGAGTGTGGCCGAGGCGGTGGAGTTCTATGGGCCGGTGCGAGAGGTGTTGCGCAATCGCTTGAAGGACATGGTCGCCGCCCGCACCAAGACGCTGGTCGAGAAGGAGTTGGGCTTCTCGATCTCCCCCGGCGAGGAACGGCAGTTGGGCGATTTGCTCGGCCCACCCTTCGGCGAAAACCAGTTCGAGAACATCGTCCGCTTCATGTCCGGGCGCAGTCCGACGGATTGCGAGCCCTCGCTCATGACCCAGCCGGGCACCGAGAAGTGTATCGCCTTGATCTACGAAGGCGTCAATGCTGTGAGCAAGATCCGCGATGTGCTCGGCCCCACCGATCCCACCAAGGCGCCTCCCGGCTCCATCCGCCGCGAATTCGGCTCCAACATCCTCGTCAACGCCGCTCACGCGAGCGATTCGACCGACAACGCCCGGCGCGAGATGCGGATTGTGCGGGTGGAGGAAAACCTCTTCCGCAAGGTGGTCGAAAGCGCCTACGGGAAGGCGTAACCGGCGGGAACCCGAACGGGTGTCGCGGCACTGGTGCGGCCTTGGGCAACGGGGGCGTGTGGTCCCCTACACCAGCGGGACCGCAGCCGTCGTGGTGGGGTAGGGCGGTAGCGCTGTCGCGTCAGAAGCCGGACAGGAACTGCCGGAGCGACCCCAACTCGGGTCGGTCGAGGTCAAACACCCGGCTCCGAACCCCAGGGCCGAGTCGCGGGTCTTCGTCGTTGCACAGCGCCAACAGAGCTCCAACCAGGCCCTTGGCCGGGCTCCGTGCGTCCACACCGATCGAT
>JAJXTA010000309.1 GCA_021784265.1 bacterium
GCAACAGGTACCGCGGGTCGGGGTGAATCTCCAGTTTGACCCATTTGGGCAGGCCGGCGGCGACCGCCAGCCGAGCCAAGCGCACCGCCTCGGCGGCGTTTCGGGCCCCGCTCGTGTTGGGCAAGACCAGGTATTTGTCTGGATCGATGAACTCGAGGATGTTGGCAAACGGGTCCTTCTTCCCGCTCAAGTCCGCCCGTCGCAACGCCACGGTCACCATCTCGGTCCCGCTCGCCTCGCAGGCCTCCCGCATCGCCTCCGGGCTGGAAAACTTACCCGTCCCCACGATCAGCCGGGAGCGGAACTCCCGCCCCGCCACGACCCACGGTTGATTCGCAAACGACATCGCCCGCACGATAGGGTGTGCCCCGCCGGGTGTCGAGGACGGGCTGGAACCAGGCAGTCGCGCGGCCTTGGCGGCGAAGGCGCGGACCGGACACCACCGGCGACCTCGAACTACCGGGCGTTGACCGCGTAACTCCCGGGCCTGGCGGCCCAATTCATAACCACGATAACGTTCGCAGTGGTGAATCGAGGCGCTAAGGCAGACGCACCACCCGATAGAACCGCTGCCGGCTCCCGTTCAGCGTGGTGTCGGTCAGGGACATTTGGTTGGTGCCGACGGAGACCGGCTGCCCGGGCACCGGCTGCCACACAGGGTCGGCAAGCTGGTTCTTGAACTGAACTTGGTAACTCCCGCCGGAGACCGTGGTCCAGCCCAGCACGGGGGCCGCGCCACCGACAACCGGGAGCAGCCGCACCGCCAACGGCGGCACAGGCGGAATCGGGGCAAAGAAAACCTCCAGCAGGTGGCTGTAGTCGCCGGCAACCAAGTCGGAAGCCGTGGTGCCGAGGGCGACGGCGCTCCCATCCGCGCTGAGCCAGGAACCGAGCGCATAGCCGGTGTTGCCCGCGTCGTTCGGCTCCGCCCCGACCACCCAGACCTGGCCGGTGGCTTGGTCGCGCACGTAAATCCGCGGCACAGCGTCGGCCCACGCCATGCCTGGCAGCAGATCGGTAGCGGTGCTGCGGAAGGTGATGAAGCGACCGTCGGCGCTCACGTCGGGGCGGTCCGAAACGCCATTGGCGGGGCCCGTGCCCGCGGCATTCACCGTCACCAACACCGCCCGACCGACTGCTTGGGCATCCAGCAGGTACACCTGCGAGGCAGCACCTGCTGTGGCACCGGTCCCGGTTAAGGACGGTGCGACAAAAACCACAAACCGACCATCCGCGCTCAGGGCAGCCGAGCCACCCCGTATCGCGCCCGACGCCCCAAAGAGCAAATGTTGGCTCTGGGTGCTGACCTCATACCGCAAAAACTCGAAGCTGAGTGTGGGCAGCGGTCCGCGCTGAAGCCCATACACGACAAAACGGCCGTCGGGCGTGAAAGCCCGCTCCACCATGTTGACGGACCCGGGACTCGGCAGGACGATCACTTGGGTGGCGCCGGTCTGTGGGTCACGCCGGTAGAGCCCGCCGGCGCCATAGTTCGAGTACCAGAGGGCACCATCGCCGGTCAGGGCCAGCGGCCAGCCGTGCACGGAGTTCGAGTCCGTTGGCCGGACCCACGTGCTCGACCCAGCCTGAAGGTCCACCAAGACTAGGGCCACTGTGCCCGCCCCAACGTCGTACGCGACGAATCGCCCGTCAGGGCTGATCACTGGTGCGAGGGAACTGGCCACGGGCGGCGGTGGTGAACCGAGGGCGGCCGGGGGAGGCGGCATCGGCGTCGTGGCGCCCTTCAGCACGTCGCGCACATAAACGTTGCCGAGGGGATTGGCGTTGGTCGCAACCAGGTTGGTCGCCATGCTCAGGAAGACCACAAACCGCCCGTCCGGCGTCATCGCCGGCGCGTGCGAGCCCCCGCGCCCGGAGGCGAAGCCATCCCAACCGACGCTCACCAGGATGTTCGTCTGCAAGACGGTGTCCCGCAGGAACACCTGCGCCCACCCCTGAGAATTGTCCGGGGCCAGCTCGCTGGCGGTGCTGGTGAAGAGCACATACCGCCCGTTCGCGCTGAGCCCGTGCCGAGCGAGGGTGCTGTCCCCGGTGGCCATCATTGAATTCAGGGCCGGATCGTGCACCGAAAGCATCTCGACCCCGGGGGCGTTCAGGTCCCGGGCGAAGACATCGATCGCCCGGTTGTGGTCGTCCGCCACCAGGTTGCCATCGGCCGCGGTGAAGGCGACCACCTGCCCGTCGGCACTCAGCGTGGGCCCGAGGCAGTCGGCCGTGCTGCCGGTCGGCGCGCTCGGACTGCCGCTGGCCAACTGGTTGGTCCCGCCGTCCAAGCGGTGGAAAACGACCTGGATGGCCCCGTTGGTAACGCCGGGGATGAGGTCGGGCGCGTTGCTCAAGAAGGCAACCCTCGACCCATCGTCCGCGATCACGGGGGTGTCGGAGTCACCGGCGGCGGGTTGCCCCTCGACGTTGGTGCTCAAGAGGCTCGTGGTTTGCCCCGCCTCCTGCCAGACCCAGACCTCGTTGTTGTTGGCATAGGCAATCACCGCGCCATTGGTGCTCATGACCGGGGGACTGGTGTTGTTGGTCATCCCTGCCGGTGGCGGGCTGACGAGCAGGGTGGCGCCGCTCCAGAGGTCCTTCCGGTAGATGGCCTGCAACGGTTGAAAAGTGCCAGGCCAGGCGGAGAGGACGCCGTTCTCGTACACGACGTAGCGGCCATCGGCGCTCAGCAAGGGATTGACGGCGCCGTTGGTGGCCGGCGCGCCCGTGGGCTCGAGGCTGACAAGCTGGTTGGTCCCCGCCACCAGATCGCGCACGTACACCTCCCACATCGGCGTCGGCCAGAAGTTGGTCGAAGCCACGTCACCGAGGACCAGGTTGGTCGCCCAACTCTGAAAGGCGACATAACGTCCGTCGGCGCTGATCACGGGCGCGACCGAGGTGTCGAGCGTGACCAAGCTCGACGGGGGGGTGGCGGCGGCGGTTCCCTGCCAGTTCACACTCACGAGCGCGGTCGTGCCTCGCGCGCGATCGCGCACGAACACGTCGGTCAGCCCGTTGGTGTCGCCGACAGCCAGGTCGCTCGCTTGGCTCTGGAAGACCACAAACCGGGTGTCGGGCGTCATGCGCGCCGCCGTCGAAGGGCCGTTGCCACCCTGGCCGAGCGGGTTCACGCTAATCAGAGTAGTGACCCCTTGCGTCAGGTCCCGCAGGTAGATATCCCCCGCCCCCGTGGTCTCGTTGGTGACGAGATTACGGGCCTGGCTCTCGAAGAGCAGGAATCGGCCCTCCGGCGAGAAGGAGAGGCCGGCGGAGTCGCCATCACCGCCGGTGGCGCCGTCGAGGCTGCCGCTGATCAGCGTGGTTACCCCGCTCTGACGGTCGCGGAGATAAAGGTCCAAGACCTGGCCTTGGTGCCGGTTGGTCACCAGATTCGCGGCGGTACTGGAAAAGGCCGCCCAGCGCCCATCGGCGCTCAGGACGACCCCGCCGGAGTCGCCGCTGCCTCCGGCGGGCAAGCTCGTCCCCGGGTTCGCCACCGAGACGGCCTCGACGGGCAGCGACGGTTGGCCACGCAGACCCGCCGACAACCCGAGCATCGCCGCGAGCATGAGCCCACCGCGCCTTGCCCCCGGGCTGCTCCCACGCCGTGCGCGGGATCGTGCGCGCGATGAGGGTGAAGAACGTTCCCAGAGCCAGGCCCGCCAAGCTCCGCCGGGACAGAAACGAGAGCACTCCATAGAGATTCTGAGGTAGAAAATAGCATACCTCGTGCCAGGCGACTAACGCGGAGGTCAAAATCGCCCAAGAAAGCCCAGAGGGCTTGCCTCACCTGGCCAACCCTATGCCACCCCCAACTCACCCAGCCCTCCCGCCCGCCTAATCTCAGCAGGTTGGGAAACCCGCGCTGCGAACCGCCGCGACCGCAGATCTCTCGCCAACGCCGGCGCCCCCCCGCGCTCCGCTACGCCCGGGCGGGGACGTTCAGGCACGCCAAGGGCGTGAATTGCCGCCCCAGGATGGGCGGGCTAGCCGTGTGGAGCCAGTCCTCGAGCACCGTCGCATAGACCGAGCGGAAGTCGGTGGTAAACCGGGGGTCGCCGTTGACCAAGTCGGACGGCGCCAAGCTGGGGAAGCGGCCCAAAAGCCCCGCCTTGAGTTTGCTCCCCACCAGAAACATGGGCGCCGCCGCGCCGTGGTCGGTGCCGCCATTGGCGTTTTCGGTGAGTCGGCGGCCGAACTCGCTGAAGGTCATGAGCAGGACCCGATCGGAATTGCCCTGGGCCTGCAAATCCTGGGTGAAGGCGCGGACGGCGCCGCCCAGGTCGGTGTAGAGGCGCTGGTGGGCCGGGGCCTGATTGACATGCGTATCGTAACCGCCTTGGGAGACGTAATAGACCCGCGTCGGCATCCCGCCCGCGATGAGGCGCGCCACCAACTTCAAGCCAAAGGCCAGTTGACCTGGCGGATACGTGGCCTGGTTTTGCACCCGGCGGCTCAAGGCGCGGATCTGATCCGAGCTGACCTGCGCGTCGAGGGCGACGCGCTCGATGAACTCCAGCGGCGCCAGGCTCGAGCGCCCGGCCCCGGCAACGGCCCCGATTGTCCCACCGGCATTGTCCCCTCCCTCCAGCTCGTGCGGGCTGGGGTCAGCGGTCTCGTTGAGCTGCCGGTAGAACTCGTCGGCGCTCTCGTGCTCTCCTCGCTTGAGTGGGTCCGCGGCGAAGGCGCGATAGCGTTCTGGGTTTTCCACGCAAATACCCACCGGTTGCGGGCTGGCAAAGGCCTGGGGAAGCTGACGGCTGACCGCGATGCCAACTGCCGGGTCGGCCCCGGCGCAGGCGTTGTCGAAGTAGCGCCCGAGCCAGCCGTAGTTTTCGACGCGGTCGGCGTCGCTGGCCGTCTGCCAAATCTCCGTCGAGCGGAAGTGGGACCGATTGGGGTTGGGATACCCGACCCCGTGGACGATGGCCAGATGGCCGTCGTCGAAGAGCCGCTTGAACTCCTGCAAGCCGGGGT
>JAJXTA010000310.1 GCA_021784265.1 bacterium
CGTTCCGAACGGGTCAGGGAGCCGATCTTGACCTGGTCGCCGGCCCAGCCCACCGCCAAGTCGGCCAGCCAATCGTCTTCGGTCTCGCCGCTCCGGGCGCTGACGGTGACCTTCCAGCCTGCTTGACGGGCCAAGCTCAGGGCCTCGGCGGCTTCGCTCAGCGTGCCGATCTGGTTCACCTTCAGCAGCAGGGCATCCGCCGCCTGGGCAGCGATGGCCCGGCGGATGCGGGCGGGATTGGTGCACAGCAGGTCGTCGCCCAGGATCAGCGCCCGGCCGGCGGCACGCCGCCGCAATTCCGGCCAGCCCGCCCAGTCGTCCTCCGCCAAACCGTCCTCGAGGCTGACGATAGGGTAACGGGTCAGCCAACCCGCTAACTGTTCAATCATCGCCGAACTGCTGAGCACCCGCTCCCCCCAACGGTAACCGCCGTCCCGATGGAAATGGCTCGCCGCCACGTCCACGGCCAGCAGGACGTCGCGCCCGGGCCTGAGCCCGGCCTCGGCCACGGCGCTCAGGGCGTCCTCGAACATCGCCGCCGCGCTGGGAAACGGCGGGGCCAATCCCCCTTCATCCGCCGCCAAGGCCCGCATCTGGTACTTGCGCCCGATCAACTCCGCCGCGCATTGATAGACCGCCCAACTCATCGCCAGCGCCTCGTCCATCGTCCGCGCCGCCGCGGGAACCAACAGGACATCCTGGATCGGGACCTGGCCGCCGGCGTGCTTGCCGCCGCTGAACAGGTTGATGGTGGGCCGAGGCAGCGAGCGGAGGGGTGGGCCGAGCAGGTCGGCAAAATGCTGGTAGAGCGGCCGGCGTTGCGCCACGGCCACCGCGCGGGCAAAGGCCAGCGAGACGGCCAGGAGGGCGTTGGCGCCCAAGCGAGACTTGTTGGCCGTCCCATCCAGCTCATTCAGGGCACGGTCCAAAGCGGCTTGGTCCGCGAACGGCCGTCCCGCCAGGGCCTGGTTCAGCTCCTGGTTGACATGGCTCACGGCGCGGCGGCAGCCCAGCCCTCGGTAGCGTTGGGGGTCGCCGTCGCGCAACTCGAGCGCCTCGGCGCCGCCCGTCGAGGCGCCGGAGGGCACCGAGCAGGTCCCGCTGGCTCCGCCCGCCAGCGCGCACGTGGCCAGGACGGTAGGGCGGCCACGGCTATCGAGGATTTCCCGGCCCGTCAATCGGTCGATTCGATACATGCGGTAAAGGCGGTGATGAGGTCCGGGATCGTGGCGGGCGGGGTGTCGAGCAACCGGGTGACCACCGCCTGTTGCCGCCCGCGCTCGGCGGGGGTGAGGTACTCGAGCGGCGAACGCCCCGCCACGCGGGCCAGCAAGCAACCCAGGGTGTGCGCGACGGCGCGCCCCTCGAGGTCCGCCCGCCACGGCAGCGCCCCCAGGGTCTGGTTATAAGCCCGCCACCAAGCCCGGCTGGCGTCGGTCAGGGCCGCCCGCCGGCCCGGCAGGTGATGCGCCTTGCTCAGGAAGTGGGTGAGGGCGAAGCCGAGGTCGAACGCCGGATCCCCCCAATGGATCACTTCATGATCCAGCAAGATCAATCGGCTCCGGTAAACCAGCAGATTCTTGGGGCTGTAATCGCCATGCACCAGCGTGAGCGCACAAGCGCGGGTGCGGTCGATGAGGGCCCTCAAAAAGGCGGCGGCGGGCGGAACGTGCTCCGCCGCATAGGCATAATAAGGCGCCAGCCGCAGCGACTCAAAAAAAGCCCGCTCGGCAAATACCTCCGCCAGCTCCGCGCGCCGCTGCCACGCCGCCCGGTGGAGAGTCCCCAGCAACTGGCCGCACTGGGCGAAAAGATCGGGCGCAACTTCCCCCGCCAGAAGCAAGGTTTTCCAGTTCGCGTGCGGCTGCGGCACGGCCTCCATGGCCAACAGGTGCTCGTCCGGGTCTTCGAAGACGAAGCGGGGAGTGGAGTCCGGGGGAGCCAGTTGCGGGAGCCAGCGCAGGCCCAAGGCCTCCCGATGGACGCGCGTCGGGCTGCTGAACCAGTCGGTCGGCACCCGCAGTTTGGGCAGGGCCTGCTTCAGCACCCACGCCGGTCCCGCCGCGCGCCGGACGAGCACCGTCCGGTTCGACACGCCACCAGCGAGCACCTCCGCTACCAGCGCCTCATGGGCGCCCAGCCAGCCCTTGGCCCGGAGCCATTCGGCGAGCTGCCCCGCGTCCTCGATGTCGAGGGCGGTGTTCACTCCGGCCACCGGCAGCCCCGTCGTTCGCATCCCTTCACCGCACCATGCCAACCCTCACGCCGCCGGTGGCGGGGCCGACGTGAGAAAGCCGACGTCCAGCGGAGCGAGGACCGCTTTGCCGTCCTCGGCCTGCAGCCGGACCGAGTCCCGCCCGGCGCTCGGCTCGATCCGACACACCCGCCCAAACCCGGCCGGGGTACGGACCACCGCCATGATGTAATTGACCACGCAGGGTTGCTCGGGCGTCAAGGTCACGCAGGTGGGATGGCCCTTGGCCGACCAGGCATTGAGCCGGACCGACTCCGCGAGCCCCAGGTGGAAGTAGGAAGTGACGTCCTCGATCCCGAGGACATTTACGTGGCGTCCGTTCCAGGGGGGATAATGCCGGCCGCCGTTGGACAGCCAGAAGATCGTGTTCCGCAGCACGCGCGGGTCCTTCAGCGCGAACCAGACATAACGCTCACGGGGGAAGCTGACGGCGGTCCAGGCCAGCGGTTCGCCCGGCGTGGCGGCGATCATCACTAGGTCCTCGTACCCGCGGCGCGCCGGGAAGACCGTCACGTCCGTGGGCGCCCCCACGATGGTGGGCACCTGGGTCAGGCAAGAGAACTCCGCCCCCGGTTGGAGCCAGGAATAGCCGCAGTTCTCCGGGCGCTCGGTCGGTTCGAAAAAGACCTGGCCATACTCGAAGGGGCTGGTCGAAAGCAGACCGCTGCCGGGCCGATCCGGAAAGCGGAGCATGGCGTGATGGCCGAAGGTCATCGGCCCGCCCATGCCCGAGATTGCGTGTTGGCAATAAACGGCGTGGTGTCCCTCGACGAGCCAGAGGCGCTTGTCCACACACCCTTTGCGGACGCGCGGGCGGAGCCGCAGGTGCAGGCACTGGCGCCCGGGGGCGCGCTCCAGCCCAACCCACTGCCACTGGGCATTGGCGGTTTCCCCGTGCAACGGATGCCGCTCGCCCCGGTAGGAGGTGGCGTTGCCGCCGAACGGCAGGCAGAAGAAATCGCCCCGCAACACCGCCAGGATCGGCGGCAACGCCGGCACACACCGCTCCTCCGCCCACGGCGCGACGCTGTAAGGGCGGAGGGCCTGGTGACCGCGAAGGAAAGTGACGGGCCCGAGGTGACCGCCCTTTTCGGTGACAAACGCCTCGACCTGGGCGGTGGCCAGCCGCCAGGAAGGTTGACCGGCGATGACCCGGAGACGCGCTTTCATGACGGCTGCCAAGGGGTCGCGGTGGACCCGGCCCGCCCCGGCCAACGGCGCCCGCGGAACCAAGGCGCCCACGCCCCGCACCCAAACCGTCCACCCGACGGGCCAAGGGCCGCCGCAATCGCGTGCGTGAGCATGGCGGGGAGTCTGGACCCCGGGACGCGGAAAGGCAAGCCGCGATGCGAGCGCCCAGGGGAACGTCCCCGGCCCGAGAATAGCCCTCGCGGAACGCGCACCCGACTCGTATTAGCACCGCCCTTGACCCGCGGACTTCGGCCGCGCCACCGTGGCACCCCGAGCGGAGAGAGCCGCGAACGTATGAGAGCGGTAAACGAGGATGAAGGGTGAGGCACACCAGGGCGCGGGGCGTCCGCCAACCCGCCCGCGTCCGGGCGTCCGTGCCTGAGCAGGGCGACGCTCGCGGCGGAGTCCACCAACCGGGTGCGGAGGAGCCACACCCGGCTGGAGAATCGTGCTGGAGGTCAAAGGCAGGGCCGCGGCCAGACGGTGGACCCGGCGTTCTGACCGGATCAACAGGATTGCCAGGATACGATCGCCTTGCGCCTGGCCCGGACGGTCTTCCCACCCTGTTCCTCCGGTCTGAGCACCGCGGAGGCGGCAGGTGGCCGGCCGCCAGCTCAGCGGGGCACGGACAAAAGGCGTGCGAGGCGCGCCCCACCTGGGTTAGGCTCAGGCGCATGACTGCGACCGCCAACCCGCCGCTGCCGGATGCCCGGGGCCATTTTGGCCCGTACGGAGGCCGCTACGTGCCGGAGACGCTGATGCACCCGTTGCAGGAGCTCGAGGCGGAATACGCCCGCGCCCAGGCCGATCCCGCCTTCCAACGCGAGTTGGACTATTACTTGCGGGAATTCGCCGGCCGCCCCACGCCCCTCTATTTCGCCGAACGGCTCACCCGGGAGCTCGGGGGCGCCAAGGTCTATCTCAAGCGCGAGGACCTGTTGCACACAGGGGCGCACAAGATCAACAACTGCCTGGGCCAGGTGCTCCTGGCCCGCCGGATGGGCAAGACCCGGGTCATTGCCGAGACCGGCGCCGGGCAGCATGGGGTCGCCACCGCCACCGTGGCCGCCATGTTCGGCCTCAAGTGCGTGGTCTATATGGGCGCGGTGGATTGTGAGCGGCAGGCCCTCAACGTCTATCGGATGAAGATGCTCGGGGCGGAGGTCGTGCCGGTCCAGGCCGGACAAAAGACGCTTAAAGAGGCCATTAGCGAGGCCATGCGGGATTGGGTCACCCACGTCCGCCATACCCATTACATCCTGGGCACCGCCTACGGGGCGCATCCCTACCCGCTCATGGTGCGCAATCTCCAGCGCGTCATTGGGGACGAGGCGCGCCGGCAACTCCTGGAGAAAGAGCAACGCTTGCCCGACCTCCTGATCGCCTGCGTCGGCGGCGGCTCGAACGCCATCGGTCTCTTCTACCCTTTTCTCGAGGAGGCGACCGTTCGCATGCTGGGCGTCGAGGCTGGCGGGGAGGGGATCACCCCGGGCCGACACGCCGCCCGGTTCCAAGGCGGCTCGCTGGGCGTCC
>JAJXTA010000311.1 GCA_021784265.1 bacterium
CGCGTGGCGGGGGGTCGCTCCGCGGGCCTCAGGGTCCGGCCGATGACCGGTCGCGCTCACCCGGGGGTTCCGCGGCGGCGGAGGCGCTCGTACGCCCGGTTCACCCGATAGTTCGGCCCGAGGGCCGCCCGCAGCGGGTCCGCCGCCGGGCCGCAGAACCCCAGGTGCGAATGCCGCCGCCAGCCCTCGGCGTGGGCGAAGACCTTGGACATGCGCCCGACCGCGCGGGACATGTCGTCCATCGTCCGGAGATAGGAGTCCATCCCTTGGCTGGCGTCCAACCACGCCGCTTGGCTGGCGTGGGCCGCGAGCGCCGCGCGCTTGCGCGCGTGGACCGAGGTGGTGTTGACGAACGCCCCGGGCACGATCCGCCGCCGCAGGCCGTCTTCCAAGCCGTGGGGCAGAGTGTGGTAGAGGGTGATTTCCTGGTCCGTGGCCCGCCGCGGTGGGCGGGTCCGGTAGTTGGGCGCACCCCGCGCGAAGGCGGCGGTGACGGCCACCCGGCAGGTGGTGGCATGATCTTCCATGTAGTCCTGGGGCGAATGCGTGAGCAGAATCGCCGGCTGCACCTCCCGGATCACCGCCGCCACCCGCCGGAGCAGGCGGTCGTCGTAGAAGATTTCCAGGTCGTCCCGAAAGCTGGGGTGATACACCGCGCCCAGGAGCCGGGCGGCGTAGCGCGCCTCGTTACGCCGGATTGCCCGGGTGCGGGCGGAGGAGTGAACGAGGCTGCCGCAGTTGCCGCTGGCCAAGTTCAGGTAATGAATGGTCCAGCCGGCTTCGCGCAGGAGCAGCAGCGTGCCGGCCATCGAGAACTCGATGTCATCGGGATGGGCCGCAATGGCCAGCGCCACCGAAGGGGAGCGGGAGGCGCGGGCGGGCCGATGCATGCGGGGGGATCAGCCCTGGACGAAGGGGGGGTGGGCGGGCGCGGCCAGCCCGCCTGTCAGGGCCCGCAACACCCGCGCCCCGGCTAACGGCGGCATGGCCCGTCCATGTTCGCGGGCGGGCAGCCGATCACCCTTCTCCAACGGCTCGGGCCGCGGCCCGATGGGGAGTGGCCTGTCCACGGGCGTTGCAGTCTTTGGCATAGGCGGTCGGATGGCTTGTACTTCTACCACCGTTGCGGCGGGCTTGTCGAATTCAAACCAGCTTCACGGGGCGCCCGAGCTGCGCCGCCCGATCGGCCGCGAAGAGGACGCGGTGGGTGGCCAGGGCGTCCGTGAGGCTGGTCAAGGGCATCTCTCGCCCGCGCCGGAGGGCGTCGAAGAAGGCGGCGAACTGAGCTTGGTAGGGATGGTCGGTCACATCGCCGGAATCAAGCAGCTTCAGCGAGAGCTCACTCCACTTGGCTTTGTCCAACCCCCCCAGGCGCGCGGAGTAGAACTTGTGGTCCAGCAGACTACCCTGGCTGCCGACCAAGTGGGTGTGGAAATAGTACGGTTGGAGGCAATCCACGCACGAGGTGCATTTGCCCACGCGCCCGTCCTTAAACTGGAGCAAGGTGACGCTGGTGGAGGGATACTCGTAGGTGGCGAAGTCCGGATGCGCCGAGCCGGTGCTGCAACCGCTCACCGCGGCGACCTCGCCGCCCATGCAGAGCAGGAGGGCGTCCAGGGCGTGGCAGCCCGCCGAGAGCAGGCTGCTGCCGCCGGAGGCGCGGCGGGTATTCCAACGGAACTGGCCGTACCACGGCCCGATGCCGTGGTAGTAGTCCACCTCGCCGTAGTGCAGGCGCCCGAGGAGACCCTCGTCAATCACCGCCTTGATGGTGCGAAACTGGCTGGAGAACCGGCACTCAAAACAGACGCAGGTTCGGACGCGCGCCCGCGCCACCGCGCGCTGGACCGCCTGGCAGTCCTTCCAGGTCAGGGCCAACGGTTTCTCGAGGATGAGGTGTTTGCCGGCCCGGGCCGCGGCCACGGCCTGGGCGGCGTGGAGTTCGGGACGGCTGCAGAGCGAGACGACGTCAATCGCCGGGTCTGCCAGCAACGCCTCGAGCTGTGTGACGCAGGTAATGGCACTGCCGTGGCGGGCGGAGAGCTCGGCCGCGTTCAGGTCGCGCGCCGAACAGACCGTGGTGACCTGCGCCTGGCCAGTGGCGTTGATGGCCTGAATGTGGGCGCCCGCCACCCAGCCGTAACCGACAATGCCGACATGGAGCTTCTTCATACGTCGAATCAGGTTGCGGGTTGAGGGTGCCGGGGGCGCGCGGGCGGCGTCAAGGATGGGCCGAGCGTCGCGCGCGCGGGGCTTGGCGCCAGGCGGGGCGTTGTTGGCGGCGGAGGACGCCGGTGAGGCGCCTCAAGGTGGCCGGGCACCGGGCCGCCACCCTGGCCTTCTGGCCTGCCGACGAGAAAACCGTTGTCGCGCCCCGCCCCTCGTGGTTAAAGCTCCGGGCATGTTCGAGCTACTGACGACTGACCCGCACTCCCGGGCGCGCTTGGGCCGGCTCACCACCGCGCGCGGGGTGATCGAGACGCCGGCCTTCATGCCCGTCGGCACCCAGGCCAGCGTGAAGGCGCTCGACCCGCGCGAGCTGGAGGAGATGGGGGCGCAGATTATCTTGGGGAACACCTACCACCTCAACCTCCGCCCCGGCTTGGAGATCATCCGGGCGGCCGGGGGGCTGCACTCGTTCATGGGCTGGTCCGCGCCGATCCTCACCGACAGCGGAGGCTTCCAGGTCTTTAGCCTGGCCAAGATCCGCAAGATCAAACCGCACGGCGTCGAGTTCCGCTCGCACCTGGACGGTTCGCCGCTGTTTCTCGGGCCCAAGGAGGCGATGGCGTGCCAGCGGGTGTTGGGCTCGGACATCGCGATGGCGTTTGACGAATGTCCGCCGCATGATTGCCCGCCCAAGGAGGCGCACGCGGCGGTCGAGCGGACGATCCGCTGGGCGCGCGAGTGTCGGGAGCAGCCGCGCGCTCACCAGCAACAGGTCTTCGGGATCGTGCAAGGCGGGGTGGAGCCGGCCCTGCGCGAGCACTGTGCCAAGGCGCTGGTGGCGCTCGAGTTTGACGGCTACGCCATCGGGGGCGTGAGCGTGGGCGAGCCGGAGCGGGAGATGATGCGGGCGGTCGAGCTGACGGAGCGATTCCTGCCGCCGGCCCAGCCGCGCTACGCCATGGGCTTGGGCACGCCCGCGCAAATGGTGGAGCTGGTGGCCCGTGGGGTGGACATGTTCGATTGCGTCTTGCCGACGCGCGTGGCGCGCAACGGCACCGCCTTCACCGCCCGGGGGACCTTCGCCATCAAAGGCGGGGCCTGCAAAGCCGAGCGCGGCCCGATCGAGCCGGGCTGCCAGTGCTTTGCCTGCCGCCGCTTCTCACGGGCCTACATCCGGCACCTGCTCAACGTGAACGAGATTCTGGGGTTGCGGCTGGTGAGCATCCACAACAGCCACTTTTACTTGCAGGTGATGCGGGAGATGCGCGCCCACCTGGCCGCGGGCACGTTCGCCGCCTTCCGGCAACAGTTCGCCGCCACGTATGTCCCCAGCCGCCGCGTCTTGGCGCAACGCTGAGCGACGCCGGTTAGGGCGTCAGGACGTGGCGCAGATAGAGGTACATCAGCGGGGCGTTGAACAGGAGGCTGTCCAGCAGATCCAGCACCCCGCCGATCCCGGGCAGGGAGCGCCCGGAGTCTTTGATGCCCGCCTCGCGTTTGAAGAGCGACTCGATGAGGTCGCCAATCACGGCCGCCACGCTGAGGACGACGCCCAGGACCACGGCATGGAAGGGTGTCATGCCTCGCAGTCGGTCCCCAACCCCGTAGGCGAGCCCCAGACTGGCGAGCGTGGAGAAGAGGATGGCCCCAGCGAATCCCTCCCAGGTCTTACCCGGACTGATCCGGGGGATCATCTTATGCCGGCCGAGGAGCGACCCGGTGAGGTAGGCGCCGGTGTCGCTGAACTTGGTCACGACCAGAAAGTAGATGAGATACACCCGGCCATCGGCGGCAGGGAAGAAACGGATCTTCTGGATGAAATTCAACAACCAGGGGACGTACATCAGGCCGAAGAGGGTGGTCGAGATCGTGAGGATGCCCGAATCCTGGGTGCGGGAGACGAATTGACGCACGCAGAGCCCGAGCACGAAGAGGATCAGGAAACTGGTTTCGAAGTCGTTGGCTTTAGCCGGGGCATCATGGGTGCCCAAGGCGCCGGAGAGATAGACGAAGGTGCTGCCCATCAGCAGGAGTCCGCCCACGATCCCCCAGTCGCGGAAACAGCCGAAACCCCGCCGCGCCACCAGGGCGTAGAATTCCGAAAGGCCCAGTCCGGCGAGGGTGAGCATCACCCCCAGGAAGCAAAAGCCCGAGACGTAGCGATTGGCCACGAAGAGGGTTGTGATCACCAACGTCCAGAGAACCACGAAACTCAGCGAGCGGCGGAGGAAGACCGCGCGCTTGGAGGCCGGCGCGGGCGGCGCGGTGGCGGCTTCAGTCGTGGGGCCCATGGTGTCGGCGGCGCCGCTGCTTGCCCGGGCCCGGCTCACACGCCGCCGAACCGCCGGTGCCGGCGGGTGTATTCCTCCAGCGCCGCGTAAAGCTGGGGTTTGCGGAAATCCGGCCAGAGGGTGGGGGTGACGACCAACTCCGCGTAGGAGATTTGCCAGAGCAGGAAGTTGCTCACCCGCATCTCGCCGCTGGTCCGAATGAGCAGGTCTGGGTCGGGATAACTGCGGGTGTCGAGATGCTGGGCGATGACCTGCTCGGTGATTTCCGCCGGCTCCAGGTCGCCTTGGCGGACCTCGGCCGCGATGCGGCGGACGGCCTCGACGATCTCGGTGCGGCCGCCGTAGCTCAGGGCGAGAATCAGGGTGAGCCCGTTGTTTTTGGCGAGGGCGGCCCGGGTCTTCTCGAGTTGGTGTTGGACGAATTCGGGCAGGCGGTAGATCTGGCCGATGACCTCGAGCCGCACGTTGTTGCGCTGGAGCTCCCCGATTTCGGTCCGGAGGTAGCGGGCGAG
>JAJXTA010000312.1 GCA_021784265.1 bacterium
CGCCCAAGCGCCCGGGACGGTCGTCTTGAGGCACCACTCGAAACGGAGCCGGGCGCGCGGCCGGGCGGCCTGGGAGAAGGCCTCGAGGGGAACGAGGCTGACCGGGCGCACGCACGAGAGGCGGAGCCTGTAGGTGTAGCGGGAGACGGGGCCGGGGCCGGGGCCGGGGCCACCGGCCTCGGTCGCCTCCAGCGGCTGGAAGCGCAGGCGCAGCTCGTTGCGGTTCGTGATGGGGACGGAGACCAGGCGCGCCGGGGTCCATCGGCCAGTAAAGGGATCATCGACCTTGTTCCAGCCGCCCTCCCCGTAGTTAGGCCAGGCGGCCTGCCACCACTCCAGCGTGATCTCTTGCGGGAGCGGCGCCGCGCCGCCAAAGCGCACATCAACCTCACGCACCGCGCGGGGATGAGACCAGTCTAGTGCCACGGCGTTACCGGGGACCACCGTGACGGGCGTCCGGGCCTCCTCCGCCAATCCAGGCACCCGGACAATGGTCGCCCCGCTCGCTTGGTCCACGATCCGCAGGTCGGCGAAGCGGGCGAGGTTGAAGCTGGGTGCGGACCCAAGGCGGGGCGTCGGCATCGCCCCGAGGGCCGACCCAGCCGCCGCGTACAAGAGACACACGATGGCGGCCCACCGCCGCCACCGGCCGAGCATCGGCCCTCCGTCCGCGTCGCTGGGCGAGCCGGCACTCATGCCGGCGGTGGGAGAACCACCGAGCCTAACGGCCCCGCCGCCCACGGAGGGCGGCCGAGCGCGGCACCGGGGTCCCATTCAGCCACCCCGCCCGCGGATGAGAGTGCATCCTGCATCTTGCCGTCACTCTCAGGGGCGGGGCTGCCGGGCGTCAACCACCTTCGAGGGGAGCCCCTCAGGCGCCCCGCGCGGGCGGGGCCGAAACCAAGGAGTCCACTCGCGCTTCCGCCAGGCCACCGTCGCCCGCGCGGAGGTAACTTGCGCCGGTCCGTGCGCGGCTTTAGGTTTGGGGCGTCGAAGTGCTCCGTTGCTCGATGAATCGCTGGCTGTGCCACCTCCGCCTGGTGTTCGCTCTTCTGGGCGCCGTCGCGCTCGCCTGGGACGCCCACGCCCAGTCCGTGCTCCTGGAAGCGGAGTCCTTCGCCGATTGTGGGGGCTGGGACGTTGACCAACAGTCCATGGACGTGATGGGATCGCCCTATCTGTTGGCGCATGGGCTGGGGGTCCCCGTCCGGGACGCGGTCACGCCGGCTCAGTTCCCCTCGGCCGGAGTGTGCCGGGTCTGGGTGCGCACGCGCGATTGGGTGGCGCCCTGGCACGCGCCGGGCGCCCCAGGCCGGTTTCAGGTGGTGGTCGATGGGCACCCCTTGGCGGAGACGTTCGGGACGGAAGGGGCGGACTGGCATTGGCAGAATGGCGGCACGGTCCGGGTCGGCCCGGAGGCCACGGTGGCGCTGCACGACCTCACCGGGTTCGAGGGCCGCTGCGACGCCGTGCTGTTTTGCCCGGACCCTGGCTTCGTCCCGCCCAACGAGCCGCGCGCGCTGGCGCGGTTCCGCCAGAGGGCACTCGGGCTGGCGGACGAACCCACGGACGGGGGCGAGTTCGACCTGGTGGTGGTGGGCGGGGGCATTGCCGGCACATGCGCGGCCCTGTCGGCCGCGCGGAACGGCTTGCGGGTCGCTCTGGTCCAAGACCGCCCGGTGTTGGGCGGCAACGGCAGCTCCGAGGTGCGAGTCTGGCCCGAAGGCAAGACGTGTCAGGCGCCCTACCCGCACGTCGGTGACATCGTGGAGGAGCTCGTGCCCGCCAAGCGGCCCGGCACCGGCAACGCCAAGGCGGGTGGCATCTACGCCGACAGCCGCAAGCTCGCCGCTGTCCGCGCCGAGCCTCGGCTTACCCTCTTGCTCGAGGAGCACGTGTACGCGGTGGCGGTGCGGGCGGGCCGCATCCTGTCGGTGGACGCGCAGCATGTCCGCACCGCCCGGCGCCTCCGGCTGCGGGCGACGTTGTTTGCCGACTGCACCGGCGACGCCACGGTGGGCTACCAGGCGGGCGCGGACTACGCGCTGTCCAAGGACGGCGTGATGGGCGCCAGCAACCTGTGGAACCTGATGGACGCGGCGGACCCGGCGCAGGTGCTCCGGTGTGAGTGCAAGGACAAGGAGGCGCTGACGATTGCGGTCAAGGAGGGCAAATGGGCGGCCCCCTTCCCGCGCTGTCCGTGGGCCATCGACTTGAGCCAACGAGCCTTCCCCGGCCGCAAGAACTCCCAGGGGCAGTGGAGCCAGACGCCGCTGAGCGATCTGGGCGGCTGGTTCTGGGAAAGCGGCTTTGACCAAGACATGGTTTCCGACATCGAGCGCGTCCGCGACCTGAATTTCCGCGCGATGTACGGCGCCTGGGACGCCCTCAAGAACGTGGACGGGCTGTATCCGAACTATCGCCTGGGGTGGGCGGCGTTCCTCGCGGGCAAGCGTGAGTCCCGACGGCTGCTGGGCGACGTGATCCTCGCGGGGGCCGATTTCCGGTCCGGGCGCGGGTTTCCTGATGGGGCCTTCCCCTGCTCCTGGGGCATCGACCTCCACACCGCGGACCCAAAATACAGCGCGGGCCACGGTGCCGAGGCGTTCATCGCGGTAGCCACCGCCGGCAAAGGGTACACTTACCAGGGACCGTACTGGGCGCCGTACCGCTGTCTTTATAGTCGCAACGTTACCAACCTCTTCATGGCCGGCCGCGACATCAGCGTCACCCGGGAGGGATTGGGCCCGGTGCGGGTGATGCGCACCTGCGGCATGATGGGCGAAATCGTCGGCAAGGCGGCGTGGCTCTGCGTGCGCTACGGCACCTCGCCGCGGGGAGTGTATGAACAGCACTTGCCGCTGCTCAAGGAGTTGATGGCCCAGCCCGGCGCCCTGCGACGCGCGACCTTGGACGGGGTGCTGGCCCAGCCGCCGGCGGGGCCCGCTCGTCGCGCGGGGGCCGGGTAGGGTCCGTCAAACTCAGCGCCCGCGAGCCGCCCCGCGCGGGCGCGGTCCGCGAGGTCAGGCGGCCGGTGCGGGCCGGTTGACCAGCTCGTCGCGACGGAAGACCGGGCAGACGGCGTGGCCGAGCTGCTCGATCCGCTCCCGCCCGCCTTCCTGCCGATCCACCAGCACGGCGACGAAGGCCACGCGCCCCCCTTCATTCTCGACGGCCTGGATGGCGCTGAGGGTCGAATCACCCCGGGTCACGACGTCATCCACCACCACCACACTGTCACCCTGATGGAAATTGCCCTCGATGCGGCGGGTTTGCCCATGTTCCTTCGGGGCTTTGCGCACGGAAAAGACCTGGAGCGGCGGGGCCTCGTGGTGGAGGTAGGAGGCGATGCCGGTGGCCAGCGCCACCGGGTCCGCCCCGAGGGTCAAGCCACCCACCGCCGCCACGCGGACGCCCCGCGCGGCTTCTTGCTCGCGGATCAGCCGGTGCATCACCTGGCCCACCAGCCAGGCCCCGCGCGGGTCCAGCGTGGTCAGCCGACAGTCCACATAATAGCGGCTCCGTCCGCCCGAGGAGAGTTTGAAGTCGCCGTAAAACACCGAGCGCTCGCGCAGGAGGCTGAGTAACTCGGCTTTGGTTGATTCTGGTGCCGCCACGCCGGTAGTTTCCGCCCGAACGAGGCGTGGCGGGAAGCAAAATGTGCGCCCGGCGCAGTGCCACCGCCGCGGTCGGCGAAATTCTCCATGTCCGATCCGGGCGCATGGTCTATGGTGGAGGCGTGCGGACTCTGGGTGACCAACTGGCCGAGGTGCCGGGGCTCAATCGCGTGGTGGTGCCCGACCTGTGGCAACAGGCTGGGGTCAACGCCCTGCGCGCGGGCAAGGACGTGGTGGTGCATGCCCCCACCGGGGCAGGCAAGACCTTGATCTTCGAGCTCTGGTCCAACCAAGGCAAGAACCGCGGGCAAGCGATCTACACCGTGCCCACCCGCGCCCTGGCCAACGACAAGTTGGCCGAGTGGCGCGCGCGGGGTTGGGCGGTGGGGATCGCCACCGGGGACTTGGCGGAGAACCTGGAGGCCCCGGTGGTGGTGGCCACGCTGGAGACGCAGAAACACCGGCTCATCCGGGGCGAGGGCCCCGCCTTGCTGGTGGTTGATGAGTATCAGATGCTGGCCGACCCGCAGCGGGGCCTGAACTACGAGCTCGCCTTGGCCCTGGCGCCCCCCCACACCCAGTTGCTCCTGCTCAGCGGCAGCGTGGGCAACCCGCAGGACGTGGTGAAGTGGTTGCAGCGGCTGGGGCGCGAAGCCGTCCTGGTCCGGTCCGACGAACGCCCGGTGCCCTTGGAGGAGGTCTATGCCCACCAGTTGAGCTATCACCTGCCCTCCGACATCCGGGGTTACTGGCCACGCCTGGCGGCCAAGGCCCTGGCCGAAGGCTTGGGGCCGATTCTCTTCTTCGCCCCGCGGCGGCAGGCCGCCGAAGCCCTGGCCGCCGAGCTGGCGGCGCAACTGCCTAATCCGCACCCGCTGATGTTGAACGCGACGCAGAAGCTCCTGGTGGGCGATCACTTGGCCAAGCTGCTTAAGGGCCGCGTGGCCTATCACCACAGCGGCTTGAGCTACGGCGCCCGGGCGGGGGTGGTTGAGCCGCTCGCCAAGGCCGGCCAACTCCGGGCCGTGGTGGCCACGATGGGGTTGGCGGCGGGCATCAACTTTTCCCTGCGCAGCGTGGCGTTGGCCGGTGACTCCTACCGCCGGGAGGCGCTCGAACACCCACTCAAGCCGGACGAGATCTTGCAGATGTTCGGGCGCGCCGGGCGCCGCGGTATCGACGAGACCGGGTATGTGTTGATCACCGCCAACGAGATCCGCCTGCTCGACGCCCACGCCTGTCATTTGACCCGCAACGGGATGGTGGACTGGAGCGCCCTTCTGGGGCTCATGCGCACCGCGGCGCACCAAGGGCGCGCCCCCTTCCTGGCGGCCGTCGAG
>JAJXTA010000313.1 GCA_021784265.1 bacterium
TCTCGAGGCGCCGCGGCGGAGCCCGGGCGGGGGACGGTGCGTGCCGCTGGGCGTCGCTCCGCCAGTCCGCGCTTCCGTTCCCGGGACTTTTGCCGTTCAATGGTGGGCCGTGAACGTTGAGACCATCTGGAGCCGTCTGACCCGGGCGGTGAGCGTGCTGTTGGTCGTCGCCGCCGTCCTGCTGGTCAACGTCTCTTATCTGCCGCTGGTGCGCGAGAACGAGCGCCTCCGGCAAGAGGAGCTGCGGTTGGCCGACCAGATCAAGAAGCAAGACGACCTCCTCCGCCAGAAACAGGCGGCGATTGATGCGCTGCGCAACGACCCCGGCACAATCGAGCGGTTGGCCCGCGAGAAGCTGGGCCTGGCCAAGCCCGGCGAGACCGTCATCCACTTCGAGGCCGCCACCAATCCGCTGCCGGAGTCGGCGCCTCCACCGAGATGAAGCCGGTGTCCCGGAGGGATGGCCAGGACCGAGCCTCCCTGGAGAGGAGGGAAGGGGAGCGCACCTCGCCACCGCGCCTCTCGCCTCCGCCGGCGGGCGCACCCCCGAGTGGCGGCGCGGTTCCCTTTGGCCTGAACCGGCGCCGGTTTCTTGAGTTGGGGATGCTCACGACCGCCGGCGCGGTGGGCGGCCTGCCCGGGTTCGCCCTGAGCCGGGCGGCCGAAGCCGGTGCGGCTGCCGTGACCGTGGCCGACCTCCCGCGTGGCGGCGCGCCCTTACCGGTGCCGCTGCCCCACTTCCCGAGCCGGCTCCATGCCTTTGTGTGGCGGAACTGGCAACTGGTGCCGCTGTCGCGGTTGGCGCAAGTGGTGGAAGCCAACCCCCCCGACCTCCTGCGTCTGGGCCGGGCCCTGGGGCTCGGTTCGCCACCACCCATCACAGCCGACCTCCAACGCCGCTCGGCCCTGACGGTCATCCGGCGCAATTGGCACCTGCTCCCCTATGAACAATTGCTGACGCTGTTGGGGTGGACGCCGGAGCAACTGGCCTACTCGCTGCGCGAAGACGACTTCCTCTTCATCAAACTGGGCAACCTCAAACCGCGTTGTGCCCCGCTGCGCTATACCCCGCCCGATGCGGCGGCGCGAGCGCGGGAGCGGGCGATCGCCCACACGCTGCGAGCCACGTTCCCCGCCGGCCCCGCGCGGATGGCCGACCCGCTGTTCGGGTTCGTGACGCGCCTCTCGACTCCACCGGCAACCCCAACCCGACCGGCGGCGATGCCGGGTGTCTTTTCGCCCCGCTTTTGCTATTCCTATTTTGCCCTGTACGGCGACCCGCTCCTGGACACAGCGGCGGACCCGTACCCGCCCGGTCTGTTGGCGCGGTTGGCGGCGGCGGGTGTGGATGGGGTCTGGCTCCAGGCCGTGCTCTACAAACTGGCGCCCTTTCCCTGGGACCGGGGCCTGAGCGCGCGGTTCGAGGAACGGCTGGCCCACCTGCGGGCGCTGGTGGCTCGGGCCAAGCAGTTCGGCCTGGGCGTCTATCTTTATCTCAACGAACCGCGCGCCATGCCTTTGCGGTTCTACGCGGCGCATCCGGAGCTCAAAGGAGTCGTCGAAGGAGATCACGCGGCCCTGTGCACCAGCGTCCCGGCGGTGCGGGATTACGTGCGCGATGCCGTCGCCACCATTGGCCGGGCCGCTCCCGAACTGGCCGGGTTCTTCACCATCACCGGCTCCGAGAACCTGAGCAACTGTTGGTCGCACGGGGGTGGGGCGCGCTGCCCGCGCTGTGCCGCCCGCGGGCCGGCGGACGTTATCGGCGAGCTGAATGGTGTGTTCCAAGAGGGCATCCGGCAGAGCGGCGCGGCGGCCCGGCTCCTGGTCTGGGATTGGGGCTGGGCGGAAGAGTGGGTGGAGGGCATCATCCAGCGCCTGCCCCGTGAGGCCGCCCTGATGAGTGTGAGCGAGTGGGGGATGCCGTTCCAACGCGGCGGGGTCGCGAGCGTCATCGGCGAATACTCGATGTCCGTGGTTGGCCCCGGGCAGCGGGCGCGCCGGCACTGGGACTGGGCGCGCCAGCGCGGGTTGCGGACCGTCGCCAAAATTCAAGCCGGCAACACCTGGGAACTCTCCACCGTGCCGTATATCCCCGCGGTCGAGAACGTGGCCCGGCACGCCCTCAACCTGCGCGGGGCGGGCGTGGGCGGGCTGATGCTGGGTTGGACTCTGGGGGGCTACCCTTCGCCGAACCTCGAGGTCGTGGCCGAAGTCGGCGCGGCGTCGGTGCCGCCAACCCCCGAAGCCGCAATGCACCGAGTCGCGGAGCGCCGCTACGGAACACGTCTGGCGCCCGCGGTGGTCCGGGCCTGGCAGGCGTTCAGCGCCGCGTTCGACGAGTTCCCCTTTCATCCGGGTCTCCTTTACAACGGCCCCCAACAACTGGGGCCCGCCAACCTCCTCTGGGCACAACCAACCGGCTACAGCGCCACCATGACCGGGTTCCCCTACGATGATCTGGACGGCTGGCGGCAGGTGTACTCGACCCCGGTGTTTATCGCCCAGTTCGACAAGGTCGCCGACGGCTTCGCCGCCGCCGTCGCCGGCTTGCGTAAGGCGATGATCGCCGACCGGGCGCACCTGAGCGCCACGGCACGGGCGGCGCTCCAAGGCGAGCTGCGGGTGGGCGAGGCGGCGGCGCTCCACTTTCGCAGCACGGCCAACCAAGCGCGCTTTGTCCAAGCGCGGCGGACGCTGGCGGCGGGCCCGTCCCGGTCGGAGGCCACCGCCGCCCTCGCCCGCCTCGAGGGGGTGTTGACCGACGAACTCCGGCTGGCCCAACGCCTCCACGACCTCCAGGTCGCCGATTCCCGCCTCGGCTTCGAGGCCTCAAACCAGTATTTCTACATCCCCCTGGACCTCGCGGAAAAGGTGATCAACTGCCGCGACTTGCTGGACCGCTGGCTCCCCGCCCAACGGCAAGCCCTCGCGGCTCGCACGGTGTAGGTCTCCCCGGGCCGAGCACCCGGTGCTGGCAACCGTGGCGCGCTACGGCTTGGCCGAAACGGGCCGCACGACTTGCGGCAGCGCCGCGATTGCCTCGAGCTCGACCGGATCGAGCTGCGCAAACAGCCGGCGCCGGCGAAGGTCGAACGAGCGCCGCGGCTCGGCCTCCGGGGCCCGTTCCTGGCTCCCGTTGTGGAAGCACCAGCCCGCGGCGCCCCCGGCCACCGCCCCGCGCGCGTCGGTCACGAAATCTCCGGCCTGGGGTTGCCAGTCGCCGTACCCACGGCGAAACGGTTCCTGATAATGGACGGGAACCCGCCTTCCCAGGGCGTTCATCCACGCTTGATACTCCCGGGTCCGCCCGGCGGTTTCCCGCGCCGACCCGGCGTGCCGCGGCCGGTGGGGTGCGAGGAAATCGACCCCTGCGGTTTCCAGGTAATCGCGCAGCTCCTCACGCGTCAGATCGCCGCCGTGCGAGGCCGTCACCAGCCGGCCTGGGTCCAAGCGCCGCCCCACGCTCCGCAAGGCGGCGAGCTCGGCGAAACTGACAAAGCGCGCGTCTCGGATGTTCCGTTCGTTGGCAAGATCGAGATACCAGTTGCGCGCGGCGTGCAGCGACGCAAGGAGGGTAGCCACCGCCTGTTGGTGCCCGGCCAAGGCGGATAATCCGGCCTGATCCGCGCCGCCCGCGTTCCGCGACAACGTGACATCGACGACGATCCCGCGGCGGTCGCACGCCCACACCAGACGCTGCAAGCGGGCCAGGAAGGGCGCTCGCGCCGCTCCGTCGGGGGTGATCGCCGCCAAATTGGTTCCGTAGGCGTTCCAGGTGGCCCAGACGCGAATCCAATTGAACCCAGCGCGTTGCAGGTCGTCGAGGTCCCGCCGCACGGAGTCTTCAGGTGCCCCCAGGGCGCCGTAATAGCTCAGGCCGTACAAGAAGGTCGGCCGGCCGTTGACCGTGAACCGCGCGCCCGCGACCCCGAGCACGGTGGGTCGGTGGGTGGAGGCAGCGTCCGCCGACGCGGTCGCGCGTACGGGAGAGCCCCGAGGTGTTTCGGCCTCACCCGCCCTCGCTGCGGTTACGGCGCCGAGGCGGCTGATCACGGTACAGGCGACCGATGCTGCAGCCCAGACGAGCCATAGACGGGTGATCACTCGACTGCGACCTTCCACAGGGTCTGGCCAGTTGCACCGCCGGTTTGGTGGGGCCGTTACGTCAGTTCTGCGGAGCGTTCACCGCACACAGTCCGGCGATGCTTCCAGGGGACTTCGGTGCTGAAATCCCGCCACGACGCTGGGGATCCCCCGGACGCAGGTGGACAAGCCAAGGACTTTGATGAGCACGTTGGCTAACTGGGTGCGGTTCATGCGGGCAGAATAGACGGACCACGGCGCGAGGCAACCGCGATTGGGGCGGAAGCCCCGCGGCCAGTCCGGAGCCCAGACCCGAGGCGAGATCATCGGGCCGGGGAGCGCTGACCGTCGCCGGTACGCCTGGGAGCGCCGGCATCCCTGCCGGCTTCTTTGCTTTGCTCAGGCGGCGGCACACCTGGGAGCGCCGGCATCCTTGCCGGCGTCTTTGCTTTGCCCAGGCCTCGCCACCGCCGGCACCGCGTCGCCCGCAACCCGAGAGGGTGACGCTCGCGGGTCTCGGGGTTTCGCCGGCAAGGATGCCGGCGCTCCCAGCTCATCTCGCGCGGCGCGAGGGAGACCACCGGCCAGCCCTCCGCGTCCAGGCGCTCCGTGCCCAGGCGGACTGCTTCAAAGATGCGGTGAATGTCGCAGCCGCACTCGCGGGCGCGTTCCTCGCGGAGGCGATGAAGCTGACCGAGGGTTTCGTTTTCTTTCCTGCCGCAAGGCCCGTCAATTCGGTCGGCGTGCGAACGACCGGGCGGTGGAGGCCGCGGGACGCCAAGGTGCTCGGGCCTCCCTGCGCCTACGGCCCCGCGGAGTAGTGTTGGACCCAGACGGCCGGACTATCTTTCCAGAGACAGAAGG
>JAJXTA010000314.1 GCA_021784265.1 bacterium
GAGCAGCCGGCGGCGAGCAAACTCGATCAGCTCCCGCCGCAAACGGTAGCGCAGCGCCCACAATTCCTCGTCGGAGACAAACTCCGGGTCGGCCAGCCGGGCCCAAAAGGCGGGTGTGTGGGCTTCTCGTTCCCATTCCGTCCCTAGCTTGCGCCGCCAGAAACGGCGGACGGGTCCTTTCATCCAGCCAAGAAGATGGATGCCATTGGTCACGTGGCCGATGGGGACTTCCTCGACTTTCGCCTCCGGGTACAGGGCCCGCCACATCTGGCGGCTGACTTCCCCGTGCAACTCGCTCACGCCGTTGGCGGCGCGTGAGGCCTTGAGGGCGAGTACCGTCATGCAGAAATTCTCCTCGGGATCGGTGGGGTTGACCCGCCCCAGACCGAGGAGGTCGGCGGGGGGCACCTTGAGCTCGCGGAGGAACTGTTGCATGGCGTACTGCATCAGGTCCGGGCTAAAGCGATCGTGGCCGGCCTCAACCGGGGTGTGGGTGGTGAAGAGGCACTCCTGGCGGGTGGCCGCCAAGGCCGCGGGGAAGGCCATGCCCTCGGCCATCTTCTCCCGCACCAACTCCAGCGTCAGGAAGGCGGCGTGGCCTTCGTTCATGTGGAAGACGGAGGGCCGCACTCCCAACTCCCGCAGCAGCCGCACGCCGCCCACGCCCAGCAACAGCTCTTGCATGATCCGGGTGGTGCTGTCACCCCCGTACACCCGCAGCGTCAGATCACGGTAATGCTGTTCGTTGTCCGGCAGGTTGGTGTCCAGGAGATAGACGGGAACCCGGCCGACGTTGACCCGCCAGGCTTGAAAGGAGACGTCGCTCATGGCGATCCCCACCGTGCAGATCAGCGGCTCCCCCCGCGCATCCAGCACCGGTTCGAGCGGGAGGTTCTTCGGGTTGAGCAGGGTGTAGTACTCGGTCTGCCAGTTCTCCTGGTTGATCGCCTGCATGAAGTAGCCCTCGCGATAGAACAGGCTCAGCCCCACGAAGCCCAGGCCCAGGTCACTGGCCGATTTGGCATGGTCGCCCGCGAGGATCCCCAGGCCGCCGGCCGCGATGGGCAGCGTCTCGTGAAAGCCAAATTCGGCGCTGAAGTAGGCCACCGGCCGGCTCAACAGGCCGGGGGCGTGCTCTTGGCCCCAGGTCTGTTCCGCCAGCAAATAGCGCTGGAATTGCCCCAGCACCGTCTCGACCCGCCGCGCGAACTCCCGGTCTTGAAGGCGCATCCGCAGTTCGTAGTCCGACACCTCGTGCAGGACGGCCACCGCGTTGTGGTACAGGTTTTGCCAGCACCGGGGTGACAGCTCGGAAAACACCTCCTGCGCCTCTTGGTTCCACGTCCACCACAGGTTGCGGGCCAGCCGGTTCAAGCCGGCGGCCAGCTCCGTCACTTCACTTGCCACAGCCAGTTTCTGAGTCATAACACTACACTCGGTCGATCATCCTCCGCCCTGTAGAGAGTCTCCCTGCCGCCGGGCCACTGCCGGTCACCTTGCACGCTCCATCCCGCGGCCTGAACCCTCCGGGGCGCAGCCGCCGTCGGCGCGGTCGCGCCCCCCGCCGGTCCCGGCGGGCATCAGTACCCAGCCGTGAAACTAGGGCGCGTGCGAACGGCTCGCAACCCAAATCGCGCCCGCCTGCGGCGGCCTACGGCTGCTCCGCCAGCAGCTTCTGCACCTTCTGTTCCAGGCCCGCCCGCGCGTCCTGGTCGCGCAAAATCCCTTGCCGGTCCACCAGCCACATGGTGGGGATGCTGTTGATGCCGTATTCCTGGCCGAACTTGTTGCCCCATTGCCGGCCGTCGAAGTACTGCGGCCAGGCCATGTCGTGGGCGGCGACGAACTCCGTCAACGCCTCCTTTTGGCGGTCGAAGCTGATGCCGACGATTTCGAAGCCCTGGGCGTGCAGCCGGTCATACGCCGCTTTCACGTTGGGCAATTCGGCGACGCACGGGCCGCACCAAGTGGCCCAGAAATCCACCAGGACCACCTTCCCCTTGAGCTTGGCCACGTCCACCTCCCGCCCGTCCACGGCCGTGAAGCTGAGCCGCAGCGGTTTCCCCACCGCCTCGAGTTTCCGGAGCAGAGCGCCCGCCTCCTGTTTCAGTTCGGCGGGGGCCGACGCGCTCTGCTGGATCTCCCGGACGATCCGCCGGGCCTCAGGCGCCTCGGAGTTCTGGGCGAGCGACAACAACATTTCGTACGGCTCCGGCCGGGTGGGGAACTCCTTGAGGACCGCCCGCGTGCCCTTTTCGAAGGTAGCTTTCATGGCTGCTTCGCCCTGGGGGCGTTGCGCGACGGTGGCGCGCCGGACTTCGTCCAGGCGCAGACGGACGCGCTGCGCCACGGGGAGCGAGGGGTCCTCGGCGCGCTGAACCTCTTGCTTGGCGAGGCGCTCGGTTATGTTCGTGTTGCCCATCTGGCGGGCGGTCTCCAGCATCTCGAACTCCTTGCGCTTGGCCTCGGCCGCCCGCGGGTCCTTGGGGAAACGGGTGTAGAAGTCGCGGGCCGCGTCGGCGGCCTCCGCCGCGCGCTTACCCATGAGCTGCCGATAGGCCTCGCGTTCCTCCGGAGTCGGGCGGGTGTTCTGCCAGGCTGCCGGCTGGGCCGGTGGGCGCATGGCTTTTAGCAACTTCTGCCAAGCCTGCTGCGCCTCAGGCGAAGCGGCTTCGGTGGGCGGGGCGGCGGGGGGCGGGCTGGAGGGCGGCGCGCCGTCACCCGCTGCCGCCGGGGCGCCTCCGAGCCAGCTCAAGGCAACGCCCAGCGCCAGGACCCGCGCGAATCCGGGGGTGTTGCCGACTCGTTCAAGCGTATTCATGCGTATGGACTTTCCGGTCGCCCAGCCGCGCGTGCTTGGTGGGCCCGAAGCGGCCACTGTCCGGCTCGTCCGCCCCAGGCGGCCCGCGCTCGCTCTGGCTGATCATACCGGTGGGCAAGTTACCAACGACCCAAGGAGTTGACGACAAGATTCCGGCGCCGACGCCACGCTTGACCCGCGCCGAAGCTGGGTTAGGTTGGGCGCGGTCAGGGCCAGCATAGCTCAGCGGTAGAGCCCGTGTTTTGTAAACACGTCGTCGTCGGTTCGATCCCGACTGCTGGCTCCAATTCGAGGGAGGGATCAAGGCAACGTCCGCGACCGCAACCGCCTCTGGGGCCCCAGCGCCCGGCGGGCGCGCGCCGGGGTTTGCGCCCCGCCGGCGCCGTGGCCCCTTGCCGGGGCCCGCCAGGAACGGGCTGGGTTCCGCCCCGACCCGCGGCTGGGACCGAGGGGCCTTCCGCCCACTCCCCCCTTGGCGCAACTGGGCCCTTGACGGGGCGCGGGCTTGTGCTATTCTACTAGTACAATATATGACTCCGGTTGAATCCCCGTGGGCCCGCTGGACCGTCGAACTCGACTCCGGGATCCCCGCCTATCGCCAGATCATCAACCACGTCACCGTCGCCCTGGCCACCGGCCAGCTTAAGCGCGGGGACCGGCTGCCGACCATCCGGGTGCTGCACGCCCAGCTCGGGTTGAACCCCAACACCGTGGCCAAGGCCTATCGGGAGTTGGAACTTAAGGGGGTCATCGTCAGCCAACGGGGCACCGGCTGCTTCATCAAAGAGGGTCCGCCGGCCCCGCGCCTCACCCCGGCGGAGCGACGGCACCGGCTGGAGGGGCTTTACCGCCGCTTGTTGGCCGAGGCGGCGGGGTGCGGTGTGGCCCAAGACGACCTGTTAACCTATGTGAACCAAAGGATCACGCGTGAATGCACTGTTTGAGCGGTTTCGTCGGAGCCTGGAGCTGTTTAAGGTGTCGCTGCGGGTGATGCGGGATCATCCGAAGCTGTTGTTGTTCCCGCTGCTGATCAATCTTTTCATCGTGGCGATTGCCCTGTTCTTTTTGTGTCCCGTCGGGTTGGCGGTCGTGGCCGCGCATTGGGGCGCGGCCTGGGTCGGGCCCGGGCGCCCGCCGGGGTGGCCATTACCGCCCGCGGGTGTGCCCCTCGCCGTGGGCCCGCTGCTCCTGGCCGGGCTCTATTTGCTGAGCATGTTTCTGGCCACGTTCTGCAACGTGGCTTTCAACAGCGAAATCCTCCGCGCCCTCGACGGCCAGCCGGTCTCCATTCGCCACGGGGTGGCGGTGGCGTGCCGGCGGTTCAAGGCGATTCTGCTCTGGAGCCTGCTGGCGGGCGGGGTCGGCTTGCTGATCCGTGCCATCGAACAGCGGCTGAGTTTCATGGGCCGCCTTGTCGCGGGCTTCGTCGGTTTGGCCTGGAGCGTGGCCTCGATCTTCGCCCTCCCGATCCTGGTGCGCGACCCGACCGTGTCCAATCCGCTCACCGTCCTGCGGACCTCGGCGCGGACGATTAAGCGGACCTGGGGCGAGGCGCTGGTGGGCTATGTGGGGATGAAGGGCGCCGACACCCTGTTCCTGCTGCTCTCGGTGGGGTACTGGATCGCCGGGGTGGCGGGGGCCTTCTGGCTCTCGCCGTGGGTGTTGCTGCCGGCGGGGCTGATCTGGTTGTTGGCGGTGTTGGTTTACTCCTATCTCGCGGGCATCGCCAGCAAGGCTTATCTCTGCGCCCTTTACCTCTTTGCGGCCGAGGGCGTGGTCCCCAGCTATTACGACGCCTCGATGATGGACGCCGCGTGGCAGGTCAAGGGGGCCTGAGGCTGGGAGAAGATCCGGGGTTGGCGGCCGTTCCCACGCCTTCGGGCGGACGCCCGCGAGGCGATCGGAGCGAGGCGCGCATGTCCACGTAGCGCGGACCTCCAGTCTGCTGTGTCGCGGATTTCCAATCCGCGAGCCGGTGCTCCGCCCACGCGCTGCCGGCTGGAAGCCGGCGGCACGGCAGGTTGGAAACCCGCGCTACAGCGAGGTGCGCACGTCCACGTAGCGCGGACCTCCAGTCTGCTGTGTCGCGGATTTCCAATCCGCGAGCCGGC
>JAJXTA010000315.1 GCA_021784265.1 bacterium
TTCCAGGGCTGGATGCTCCTGGCGGCTATCCAGGCCGAGGACCTGCACGACCTGGCGGCGGCCCAGCGTACCATTGACGAGCTGTTAGCCCAGCCCGACCATGCCCCCAAGAATGTTGCCTTCGCGCTCACCCAACTGGCCGATTGGCACCTGAAGTACGCCCGCGACCCCGAGGCCGCGCGTGCCGCTTTCGACCGGATTCTAGCGCTCCTCCCCGACACCCAGGAGGCCCACTTGGCCCACCAGCGGCTGGCGCACCTGGCGGGCCCGCTCACGCCCCCGCCGGGGGCAGAACGCAGACCATTGGTGTTGCCGCGCCACGAAGAGCGCGTCGGGCTGCGGACCGACTTCCAGGGGTTGCAAGCGCCGGCGCCAGACCCGGCGGTGAAGGCCGCTGAGTTGGCGGGCCAGCTTGAACGATTTCCATTGGACAACCAGTCGCGCGAAGACTTGGCGGTGCTCTACGCCGAGGAACTCCACCGGCCCGACCTCGCCGCCGAACAACTCGAGCAGTTGATTGCCCAGCCGCACGCTCCCACCGCCAAGATTGTGCAGTGGCTCAATCTGCTGGCGGATTTCCAGGCCAAAGGGGCCGGCAATGTCGAGGCCGCACGCGCCGCGCTCCAGCGGGTGGCCGAGGCGTATCCGGGTTCCGCGGCGGCGGCGGCGGCGCAGCGCGCCTTGGCTACTATTAGCCTCCACGCCCAAGGCAAAAAAGAGAGCCAAGTCTTCAAACTTGGCTCTTACGAACAGCGGCTGGGACTCAAGGGCAAGCCGTAGCTTGCCGCCCCACCGGGGGCTATTTCAGTTGCAGGGCGATGCGCTTGTCCACTTCGCTGGCCAAATCGATGTTGGCCATCCCGCTCTTCGTCCTGGCTTGCACCGTCAACTGGCTGATGTTCGGCTCCACCGCGTCCACCTTCACGTACACGGTGTTCTGGTCCACCTTCGCCTCGAGGGTGTTGGCAATGGTGTTCTCCCCCGTCAACGTCCCATACACGCTCAACACCTGCTTCGCAGCGGCGAAAATCTCGTTGACCGGCCGTTCATAGCGGCTGGTGATCCTGTCTTTGGCCAACGGCATCCCCATCCGGGTCCGGCCCTCAACCGTCGAGTAACAGCCCGTGGAGACGGCAATCACGCATAAGGCGGCCAACAGGACAAATACGTTTGTTTTCATTGGGCGTGATGCAAGCAGATTCACCGTAACCGTCAAGCCTTAATCCTGCGCCGGGAACGGCGCGGCCGCCCCGGCGGGCGGCCGCCCTTCAATCAGGCGGGAGCGGTGCTTGGCATCGTTCTTAGCCGCATTGATACTCGCCGGCCTCGACGCCCGCCCTACGGACGGACTCCGAGGCGGAAGTACTGGTCGCCCGGGGTGCTCAGGGTATTGGTGAGCCAGAGGACCCGGTTGGTGAACGCCGCTGGCACCTCTTGAGCGAGCGACCACGCGCCGCGGCTCAGACTTTCGCGAGACTCGATCCAGTACCGAAGGTTGGCCAGCGCCTCAAAGCCCAGCACCGCGCGGGTCGGGGCGGCCACCTCGACCGTGCCAAGAGAGGGCGGGCGGACCGTCCCGTTAAGGATCCAGCTTACCGCATCGGCCATGATGCCCGACCCCTGCGGGCCCGAAAGCAGGCTGGACCAGATGTAGAGGATGCGCCCACCTTTGGCGGGGCCGCCGTGTAGTTCCAGACATCCGGCGGCGTCCCCATAATTCCGCCCCAACGTGTCGGTCACCCGGAGCAGCGGGATGTAGCGATCCGTCGCGCTGATCTGGGCGCGGTTAATGGCGCGTAGCCGCGGGTCCCCCGGAGGGAAAGGGAAGGTGGCTGGCTCGGAGTGGAGGATGGTCTGGTTCGGGTAAGGCTGGATCAGGAGGTTGGGGGGCGCTTGCTCAAAGGCCAGGTTGATGGGGAGTCCCAAGGCAGGCAGGAGCACGTCCGCCGGCCCCGGCTGATCCCCCGGGCCGTCACCATAGTAGAAAGGAAACGGACCCGTCGCCAACAGCACCAGCGTGCCGCCCCCAGCCAGGAAGCGGGTGATCGCGCTCTTGCCGTCACCCGGTGTGGTCACGGTTTTGACGTAATGCTCGCCGCTCAAGTAGAAAACCACCGCGTAATTGCTCGCGTTGAAGCTGGCCGGGTTCACCAACTGGGACTCGCTCAACGCGGTCCATTTTTTGCGCAGCCCGGTGATGGCGGCGAAGTTGGCGGCCGCACCGGCGGTCGCGACGGGCAAGAGGGCGATTCTGCCGGGAGGCAACTGGGCGAAGGGGGCCTGCAAGGCCAAGAGGGCCAACCGTTGGCTCTCACTCTGGGCAAAATCAGCCGCCGCAGTGGTCAACAGGCCTTGAACCGGTTGCCACTCGCTCGGGCTCCCGTTGAACGCGGTAAGCGCCATGACCAGCGTGCCCCGCGGGTCCACTTCGACCACCGTGTGGCCGCCCGGGATGATCGCGTAATCCAGCACCACCACGCGCGTGAAGAGCGGTGGCCAGGCGCGCCAGGCCAGCGCCGGTTTCCCACTGAGCGGCAGGACTGTCCCGTCCTCCAGGAGGAGGCGCGGGGCGACGGTGAGGGTCGCGTCTTCTGGCGGGGCGTAGGCGACCAGCACTGCGGAGGCGGCGCCGGTGTCGAGGGTTTGCAGGTGACTGAGCGCGAAGCTTTCCTGCCGGTACGGCACACCATCCACCCAATGGTCGCCGGGCACGATGCCGGCGAACGAATGCGGGTCGGTCCAGTCTTGGGGCAGCGCGTAGTTGACCCCGAGAGGTAGCAGGGTGAACGGGGCGCGCGTTTCGGCTTGGGTCAGCGCGTTGGTATAGGTGTGGGGCGTCTGGAGCGGGATCACGGGCAGGCTGGGCGCGAGTGTCCCCACCGTGACCACGTCGCCACCCCGCAGTTGGCGGAGATACAAGGAGCTGGGCGCCTGGGTGGGGCGCCGCAGGTCCGCGGTGGTGAGGAGGCGGGTCTGGCCGCCCCGGGTCAGCGCTACGGGCAGGGAGGAGACATCGACAAACGGGTAGGAGAAGCTGACATCGAAGGGGGTGGGCAAGGGCGAGACGATCCGAAACGCGCACGCCCCTTGGCCGTCGGTCCGGTAGTTGTCCACGTCCATCGCCGTGCCGTTTTTGTCGAAGGCGATGCAGGCCTGGGCGCCGGCCACCACGCGCAGCCGCGAGGCCCCGACCGGCTCGTTCAACGGCAACGGCTCGGTAAAACCGTAATCGTACCGGTCGCCCCGCCCGGGTCCCGAGCCGTCGAACAGGCCCAGGCCCTCGGTCAGCGCGTCGGTGCCGTAGGCGGCGAGCGAGTCCTGGTAGTTGGGGCGGTAGAGTGCCGGCCAGCGTTGGAGCATGCCGCGCAGGTAATAGCGGAGCCGGGAGTCCCCCGTGTGAACATAGACTTGGGTGAGGGCATCGATCAGCCAGTTGACTTCGTTCGAGCAGCCCAGCCCGGCCCAATCCCGGCCGCTGTTGGGCTCGGCGAGAAAGGCGCTATCGACCGCCCCATCGAACCGGTCGGAGTCCATGGCCCAGACTTGCAGATAGCGCCAGATCAGGCGGTCGGCCAAGTGCAGGGCCAGTTGGGCATTCGCGGCGCGTTGCGGGTCCGTGTTGAAGGTGAAGTAGTAGTCCAGCAAGAAGGCCGTGCTCAACGTGCCGCCGATGGCGAAGGGGGAGGAAGGCACATCGGGAAACTCATTGCGGCTCCAGACGAAATGTTTGGCCCAGTTGAACAACCCGTCGATGGCCTGGAGATAGGCGGGGTCGGTCTGCCCACGCCTCCGGTCGTAGCGGTACAGCTCGACCAAAACGCGCGCGGGATACCAGCCCTCGGAATTGTGGAGGGTGGCGACGGGCAGCCCGCCCCAGTTGGTCCGCCACGCCCCGGCCAGCGGTTTGTCCCAGTAAAGGCAGAGGTCTCCCTCGATGTTGAAGGTGCGGGCGTAGTTGGTGAGCAGGGTCGCCAACCTCGCGCGGGCGTAGGCGAGGGTGCTCGCGGCCCCCTGACGGACGGCGGTGTCCACCGGCATCTCGCGGTGGCCGGTCCAGCCTTGGGTCAACAGGGTGTTGGTCGTGTAGAAGGTACTCTCGCCGCCCGGTCCCCAGAGGTCGAGGCCGATGGGGCCCATGAAGTCGGGCAGCCGCACCGCGCCGGGAACCCAACCCAGGTCGTTCATCGGTGGGACGGCGGGGAGGGCATCGCCGTAGCGGGCGAAGAGTCGAGCTTGAAACCGCTCGTTCGGATCCTCCGTCGAGGGCAAAGCGGTGTCGATGATCAATTCAAACCACGAGGCGATGGGCGGGCCGCCGGCGGGATAGACCAGTTGACCGTACCGCGTCCCGCCGAACGGGAAGGCGAGGGTGATGAAGCTGTGGGTGCTCCCCTGCTGCCAACAGTAGGCCGTGGCCACGTAACGCGCCGATTGGTCGGTGGCGCGCGCACCCTGGAAATCGTAGCCCACGTAAAGCCGGGCCTGGGGGTCCCAGAGGCCAATCATCGGAATCGGATGTGCTCCGACGGGGCAGAGGTAACTCCAATTTCGGTTCCAGAGACATGAAATCTCCGGCGAACCCGCATGCACGTCCTCCAGCAGCGGGAAGGGGTCGGCATTGGGCGTGGCGTTGAGCCAGCCGCGCTGGTGCCACACCTGGGCGGTGGGCATGGCGCAGCACAGGAAATGGAAGGGGGCCGGCCCATCCGGGAAGAGGGCGTTCCAGCGGTTGCTCACCAGATTGGCCGGGGTGAGTTGGAAGCGGATGATCGGCCCCGGCTCCGGCGCGGCATTGGTGGCGTTGGTCCCTCCAGGGATCGGGACGGGTAGGGTGATGCTCACGAAGTCGTTCGTGGCGAAACTTACCGCCAACGGGTCCCGGGCGTGCAGGCCGGACAGACGGAGCCCCCCACCGATGGTCTCGAC
>JAJXTA010000316.1 GCA_021784265.1 bacterium
TCAATTGGTCATGGCGGACGAGATCAACCGGGCCCCGGCCAAGGTCCAAAGCGCGCTCTTGGAGGCCATGCAGGAGAAGCAGGTTACCATCGGCGACCAGACGTTCGGGCTGCAAGAGCCGTTCCTGGTCTTGGCGACGCAAAACCCCATCGAGCAGGAGGGCACTTACCCGCTGCCGGAGGCGCAGGTGGACCGGTTCATGCTCAAGCTCAAAATCGGCTATCCCACCCGGGACGAGGAGCGCCAGATCCTCGAGCTCATGGCCCGCACCAACGGCCAGCCGACCACCAGCCCGGTGGTGACCGCCGCCGACATCCTCGCCGCCCGCCAAACCATCAACGACATCTACGTGGACGATAAGGTCAAGGACTATATCGTGGACTTGGTCTGCTGCACCCGTGACCCGGAGCGCTACAAGCTGCCGCTCAAGGAATTCATCCAGCTCGGGGCGTCACCCCGCGCGACCATCGCCCTCACCCTCTGCGCCAAGGCGCACGCCTTCCTGCGCGGCCGCGGCTATGTCACCCCCCAGGACGTCAAGAGCATCGGCATGGACGTCCTCCGCCATCGCGTCGCCATCACCTACGAGGCCGAGGCGGAGGAGAAGACCAGCGAGAGCGTGGTGCAGCGCATCTTCGACGAGCTGCCGGTGCCATGATCCCGCGCGAGATCCTCAAGAAGATCCGGCTCATCGAGCTGCGCACCAACCGCCTCGTGAGCGAGACGCTGGCCGGCCAGTACCATAGCGTCTTCAAGGGGCAAGGCATGAACTTCGAGGAGGTGCGCGAATACCAGCCGGGGGACGAGGTCCGCGCCATTGACTGGAACGTGACGGCCCGGATGAATCATCCGTTCGTCAAGCGCTTCGTCGAGGAACGGGAGCTGACCTTGATCCTGGTGGTGGACTTGAGCGGCTCGGGGCTGTTCGGCTCGGGCGAGCAATCCAAACGCGAGCTGGCCGCCGAGATCGCCTCGGTCCTGGCCTTCTCGGCGATTCGGAACAACGACAAGGTGGGTTTGGTGCTCTTCACCGAGGCCGTCGAACGCTTCATTCCGCCCCGCAAAGGCCATCGCCACGTGCTGCGGGTGATCCGGGAAATCCTCTTTTACGAGCCGCGGCTGCGCGGGACCAACCTCAACCTGGCCCTGGAGTTCCTGGGCCGGGTGTTGGCTCATCGCGCCATCGTGGTCATCCTCTCGGATTTCCTGGGGCAAACCGCCCCGAGCCGCCGCGAGATGGCCGCCCACCTTCGCCGCCAAGTCGTCTTGTCGGGCTCCCTCGGCCAGACCTCGCTGACCGCCCTGCGCCAAGCCAATCGGCGGCACGACGTGGTCGCCGTCCAAATCACCGACCGCTTCGAGTTGGAGCTGCCCCCCTTGGGCTACTTGGTCCTCAAGGATGCCGAGACCGGGGAAGTGGTGGAAATTAACTCCGGCGATGAGCGCAAGCGCAAGACCTTCGCCGCCCGCCAGGCGCAGTTCCAGGCGGACCTGCAGCGGTTGTTTCGCGCCGCGGGAATCGATGCCATCCAGTTGCGAACCGACCTCCCGTACGCCGCCGCCTTGGGCCGTTTCTTCGAGGCGCGGGAAAAGCGGCGGCGGCGTGGGTGATCCCCCCGGCCCGCCTTCTGCCTTATGCCGACCAATGCCGCGGCCCTCATCGTGACGCCCCCGGCGGGGAGCACCAACCACCTGGACCAGCTCGACATCCGGGGCATCCGCCCGCCGGTCCCGCTGCCCAACGGCTGGGCGTGGTTGGGGTGGTCGCTGGCGGTGGTGGCGCTGGCCGGCCTCGGCTGGTGGGCCTGGCGCCGCTGGCGCGCCCGGGCAACCGCGCCCGTGCCGGAGGTCGTCATCCCCCCGCATATTCGGGCCCGGGAACGGCTGCGTGCCGCCCTGGCCCTGCTGGCCGATCCGGAGCGCTTCTGCGTCGAGGTCTCCAACACCTTGCGGGTGTACCTCGAGGAACGCTTCGAGTTCCACGCCCCCGAGCGCACGACGGAGGAATTCCTCGAGGAGCTCCAGGGCAGCCCCGTGCTTTCGCTGAAGCAAAAGCGGAGCCTGGCTGACTTCCTTCTCCGGTGCGACCTGGTCAAGTTCGCCCGCTACCAGCCGGGCGAGCCGGAGTTGCGCGAACTCTACGACGCGGCCGTCAACCTCGTCGAGGAGACCGAGCCCTCCCCCGCGCCGGCGGGCGCGCCGCCGGCGGCAGCCGTCGGGGCCGCACCCGCCTCCCTGCCATGAGGTTCGCGCAACCTTGGTTCTTGCTCCTCCTGCTGCTGGGTCCCCTGCTCGCGTGGTTGCAGGGCCGGCGTGGGGCGCGTCCGGCCTTCCTCTACTCCTCGGTCACGTTGGTCAAAGGCATCGCCGGGGTCACCCGTTCGCACGTGGGCCGCATCCTGCTCAACTTGCGCTGGCTGGCCTTGACCCTGTTCGTGATCGGCCTGGCCCGCCCGCAGCAAGGCCAGGGCGAGCAAAAGATCCACGCCAGCGGCGTGGATATCGTCGTGGCGTTGGACCTCTCCGGGAGTATGAAATCAGAAGACTTCACCGAGCACGGCCAGCGGCTTAGCCGCGTCGCCATCGCCAAGGAAGTCCTGGCCTCGTTCATCCGCAAACGAGTCAACGACCGGATCGGCTTGGTCGCCTTCGCCGGGCGGCCCTACATTGTCGCCCCTCCGACGCTGGATCACGACTTTCTCTTGGCCGACCTGGACCGCCTGGATGTGGGCATCATCGAGGACAGCACGGCCATCGGCTCGGCCCTGGCAACCTCCCTCAACCGCCTCCGGGACCTCAAGAGCAAGAGCCGGATCATCGTCCTCATGACCGACGGCCAGAACAACGCCGGCAAGGTCCCCCCCTTGACCGCCGCGGAGGCGGCGGCGGCGCTCAACGTCAAAGTCTATACCATCGGGGTCGGCATCCGCGGCAAAGCCCCCTGGCCCTTCACGGACCCCGCGGGCTTCAAGCACTATCAGCTCATCGACGTGGACATCGACGAGCCCACGCTCAAGAAGATCGCCGAACGCACCGGCGGGATGTACTTCCGCGCCGACAGCACCCGGACGCTCCAGGACATCTATCGCCAGATCGATCAGCTCGAGAAAACCGAGGTCACCGCCAAGAAGTTCCAAGACTATCGCGAGCTGTTCCCGTTGGTGGTGTTGCCGGGCTTTGTCGTGCTCATGCTCGAGATCATTCTCGGGCACACCGTCTGGAGGAAACTGCCATGAGATTCGCCGACCCGCGCATGCTCTGGCTGCTCGTGATGACCCTGCCGCTGCTGGTCTGGTTCCTGGTCTGGGCCTGGCGCACCAAGCAGCGGCTCATCGCCCAGTTTGTCCAATCCCGCCTGCTGGCGCAGTTGACCGTGGGCGTCTCCCGCCGCCGCCAGCAGGCCCGCCTGGCGCTCCTCACCACCGCGGTGACGGGCCTCCTCCTGGCGCTGGCGCGCCCGCAATACGGCTTCATTTGGGAACAGGTCCACCAGCGGGGTCTGGACATCGTGGTGGCCATTGACACCTCCCGCAGCATGCTCGCCACCGACGTCGCCCCCAACCGCCTGGAGCGGGCGAAGCTGGCGGCCTTGGACCTCTTGCGCCAAGCCCGCACCGACCGCCTCGGCCTGGTGGCCTTTGCCGGCACCGCCTTCCTCCAATGCCCCCTCACCATGGACGACGAGGCTTTCCGCCAGAGCGTCAACGCCCTCCAGGTCGGCATCATCCCCCAAGGCGGCACCGCCCTGGCCGCCGCCATCGACACCGCCCTGACCGCCTTCCGGCAGAGCCAGGATAACCACAAAATCCTCATCCTCTTCACCGATGGGGAAGACCACGACGGCGGGGCCCTCGAGGCGGCCAAGCGCGCCGCCGCCCTCGGGCTCCAGCTCTTCACCGTGGGCGTTGGCACCCCGGCCGGCGAACAGTTGCGCGTGGTGGATGAACATGGCGTCGCCAGCTTTGTCAAAGACGACAACGGCACTGTGGTCCTCTCTCGCCTCAATTCGGACTTGTTGCGCAAACTGGCCCAGGTGACCGGGGGCGCCTACTTGGAACTCCGCGGCGCCGAGCCGATGAAGCAGCTCTATGACGCCCGCTTGGCGCCCCTGCCCAAGCAGGACTTGGCCGAGCACCTCTTCCAGCAGTACCAGGAGCGGTTCCAGTGGCCGTTGGGCCTGGCGATCCTCCTGCTGGTCGTCGAGGCCCTGCTCCCCGAGCGCAAGCGGGTGCCCCGGACCGCAGCCCCCCCCCAAGCCGCGCCCCCAACGCTGGGGAAGCTGGTGGCCCTCCTGGCGGTGGGCTGCTTCGGCGTCAGCGCCCACGCCTCCGCCGGCAAGGCCCTGCGCGACTACCAACAGGGACGCTTCCGCGACGCCGCGCAAGAATACCAGCGCCTCTTGCGCCAATCCCCCGATGACCCGCGCCTCCACTACAACACCGGCGCGGCCGCCTATCGCGCCGGACGCTTCGACCAGGCCACCAACGAGTTCAACGCCGCCATCCTTTCCCCGGACCCAGAGCTGTTGAAACGCGCCTATTACAACCTGGGCAACACCCTCTACCGCGTGGGCGAACACACCGAAGACCTCAACACCCGCATGACCCAGTGGCAACAGGCCATCGATCAATACGAGAGCGCCCTCAAGCTGGACCGGGCCGACGCCGACGCCAAGTTCAACCGCGACCTGGTCGCCAAGAAGCTCGAGGCCCTCCGCCGACAGCAGCAGAAGAAGCCCCAACCCAATTCCAACGATTCGAAAGGGTCGCAAAAGCCCCAGCAGAACAAAGACGATCAATCCCAGAAGCAACCGCCCCGGGATGCGTCCAAGCAGGACCAACAGAAGCCCCAGCCTTCGCCCTCGAAGCAAGACCAATCGCAGCAACAGCAGCAGCAACAGAACCAGGGCGCCAAACCA
>JAJXTA010000317.1 GCA_021784265.1 bacterium
CAACCGAAAGGCTGGGACGTGTCGCAGCAGCCCGGGGCGGGGCTCAGAACCGCAGCGGGCGGACGGCTTGTTCGGCGAGGTTCACGAGGGCGTTGGGGAAGATCCCCAACCAGAGCATGCCGGCGATGCAGGTGTAGAGGGTCCAGCGGGTGGGACGCGAGAGCGGGATCGCGGCCGCGTCGGCCGGCGCGGCGCCCCAGTAGATGGCGCGGATGACGCCAAAATAGTAATAGAGCGACACCACGATGCCGAGCAGCGCGACCCCCAGCAACCACGCCAACCCCGGCACCTGCCCGGCGCGGCTGACCACGGATTTGAGGAGGAGGAACTTGCCGAAGAACCCAGCCAGGGGAGGGACTCCGGCCAGCGAGATCATGGCCAGGGTCAAGGTGGCCGCCAGCAGCGGCGAGCGCTGATGCAGCCCGCCTAAGCCCTCGATATCCTCCGCCTCGGCGGTGCGCAGGGCCAGGCAGACGACGGTGAACGCCCCGAGCACGGAGAAGAGGTAGCCGCTCAAGTAGTAGAGAATGGCGCTGGAGCCGGCCGCAGTCATCACGGCCACCCCCAGGAGCAGGTAGCCGGCGTTGGCGATGCTCGAGTAGCCCATCAGCCGCTTGAAGTTGCGCTGCGGGATGGCGCACAGGTTCCCGTAGAGGATCGTCACGCCGGAAGTCACCATGAGGAATTTGCCCCAGGCGGCCAGGGTCAGGGCCGGCGCCGCCAGGTGCAGCACCCGCAGGAGAAGCACGAAGCCCGCCGCCTTCGAGCCCACCGCCAGGAAGGCCGTTGTCGGCACCGGCGACCCCTGATAGACATCCGGCGCCCACACCTGGAACGGCACCGCGGCGATCTTGAAACCCAAGCCGGCAAAGACGAAGAGCAGTCCCAGCCCCAGCAGGCGGCTGTGGGCGACCACGGTCGGGGCGTGGGCCAACCGGGTGAAGTTCAGGGTCCCGGAGGCCCCGAACACGAGGGCAATGCCATAGACCAAGAAGGCGGACGAGACACCTCCCAAGATGAGGTATTTGAGGCCGGCTTCGAGCGACTGGAGGCGGTGGCGTTGGAAACTGGTGAGGATGTAGAAGGTGACGGTAATCAACTCGATCGCGACGAACAGGAGCGTGAAGTCGTTGGCGGAAGCGGCAAACATCATGCCCGCCAGGGCAACCAGCACCAAGGCAAAGTATTCCGCCACCCCGCTGGTCAACTGGTCGGCGAACTCGACGGACATCATCAGGACCAAAACGGCCGTCAACAGGAAGAGCCGCTTGAAGAACAGGGCCAGGTCGTCCAGGACGTACATGCCGCCGAAGGCGGTGCGGCTTTCTGGCAGCGTAATGGCGAAGCTGGCGAGCAGGATCAGACCCAAGGCGGCGGCGGCCGCGTAACCGAGCGTTCGCTTCTGCTCCGCCGGCAGCCACAGGTCCAGCAACAGGAGGGCCAGGGCCACCGCCAGCACGGCGGCTTCCAAACCCATGACGGCGAGGTTGGTCATGACGGGAGAACTAACGGTTTATCCCCGCGGCCATCGGGCCGGTGCGGGAGCGCGCGCGGGCGCCGGGGCGCCAGGCGGCGGCGCCGCGCTCGGGAAAGCGGGCTACGGTTGGGCGACATGGGCCAAGCGCGGGGGAATTGCCAGGGGTGGTTGTGCCCCACGGCGGAGTGGCCCCAGCGCGCCTTCGCCGCTGGCGCGGGCCACCACGTGGGCGGCGCTGGGGCGGATTTTGTCGGTCAAAAGTCGCGGAAAGCAGCCGAAGAGGAGCAGCCCGGCCAGGAGGAGGGCGTAGGGGAGCTTCTGCCAGAGGTTGGTGGTGTCGGTCACGTTCGCCCACTTCTCGGCGAGCGGGCCGTGGAGGATCCGGCGGATCGCCCGGAGCATATAGACGGCGGCCAGGAGCATGGCGCCCCAGGCGGCCAGCACCACCACCACCGGATAATCCCGCCACGCGCCGAAGAGGACCAAGGCTTCCCCGGGGAAATTGGCGAAGCCCGGCAGGCCGCAGCCGGCGAACAGGCCCATGATCAGGACGGTGCCGACGAAGGGGAGACGGCGGAGCAGGCCGCCCATCTGGTCCATGTTGAGCGTGCCGGTCTGGTGGTAGAGATAACCGCTCAGACCGAAGGTGAGGGCGGCCAGCAATCCGTGGGCGACCATGACCACAACGGCGCCCGTGACGCCAATGAGGCTCAGGCTGGCGATCCCCAGGAAGACAAACCCCATGTGCGCGACGCTCGAATTGCCTAACAAGAGGTTCAAGTCCCGCTGCCGGATCGCCACCAGACCGCAGTAAAGGATGTTACCCAGGCAGAGGAAGGCCAGGACGTGGAGCCAGCTCTGGGCGCCCACCGGCAACAACGGCAGGGCGATGCGCAGCAAGCCGTAAAGCCCGAACTTCTTCAACACCCCGGCATGCAGCATGGCGGTGGCCGTGGGCGCGGCCCGATACCCCACCGGCGCCCAGGTGTGGAACGGCCACAGAGAAACGAGAATCCCAAAACCAAACATCAACAAGGGGAAGATGGTATTCTGGACCGCGGTGGGGAGCGGCTGGGCGTTGAGTTGGCGGCCCAGGCTCGTGAGATCGAACGTGCGCCCGCCGGCCTGGACGTAGAGGGCGATCAAGCCCAGCAGCGCCAGCAAGGCGCCCAGGCTCAGGTAGAGCGTCATCTTGAACGCCGCGTAATGCCGTTCTTCGCCGCGCCCCCAGACGCCGATCATGATGAAGGTGGGCACGAGCGCCAACTCGTGAAAGAAATAAAAGAAAAACAGGTCCACGGACGCGAACGCGCCCAGGATTCCGCCCGTCAGCAACAAGAGGAGCAGATAGTACTCCTTCTGGCGTTGGGTGATCTCCCGCGAGACGCACGCCGCGGCAAAGGCGACCAGCGCGGCCATGAGGATCAACCCCACGTTCAGGCCGTCCACGCCCACGTGGTAGCCGATGCCGAGCGCATCCACCCACGGCACCGAGGCTTCGAACTGCCAGCCCGGCGCCCCGGGGACGAAGCGCAGGAAAAGCCCCACCGCCGCCGCCAATGACAGGGCCGTGGCCAGGAGCGCCACCAAACGCACCAGGAAACGGTAGTGGCGCGGGATGAACGCGACCAGGAGCGCGGCCAGCAGCGGGCAGAGGATGATGAAGCTGAGCATAGCCAGAGGGGCGGCCTACCGGGCCAACACAAAATAGACGATCACGGCCACCCCGGCGGCCAGGAAGAAGGCATAGGTTTGCAGGTTGCCGGTTTGGACCAGACGCAGGGTGCGCCCGAGCAACTCGATGGTGCCGTGGGTGCCGCGGACCAGGAAACCGGCGATCACCCAGCGGTCGAGGGCGTCGGCGAACTGGGCCAGGGCCTCTTGGGTGGTGGCGATGAGTTTCGTGTAGAGTTCGTCGAAGTAGAAGCGTTGGCGGAGCCACACCGCGGCGCTCCCCAGCAGTTCAGGGAGGGGATCGCGCACCTTGTTCCAATAAAGGGCGTACGCGGCGGCGAAGCCGGCGACGACCGCGGCCAGCCCGGCCGTGGCCGCCAACGGCGCATGTTGCAGGGGGGCCACCAGCTCCGCGTACCACGGAAGGGGCGCCGCACTCCGCGCGGGCACAAACTGGCCGGCATAAAGCGATTCGATGCCCCAGAAGCCGGCCAGGACCGTCGGCACGGCCAGGATCAGCAGCGGCACCGTCATCACCGCCGGCGCTTCGCCGGCATGGTCGGCCGCCTGGGATTTCGCCGGGCCGACGAAGGCCACGAAGAACAGCCGGAACATGTACAGCGTCGTCAACCCGGCCACCAGGGTCCCGAGCGCAAAGAGGGGCAGGCTCTGTTCCAACGCGGCGGCCAGAATGGCGTCCTTGCTGAAAAACCCGGAGAAGGGCGGCACGCCGCAGAGGGCCAAGGTGGCCAAGAGGAAGGTACCCGCCGTGATGGGCATCTTGCGCGCCAGATTGCCCATCTTCCAAATGTCCTGCTCGTGGTGGAGGCAGTGGATGACCGCCCCGGCGCCCAAAAAGAGCAGCGCCTTGAAGAAGGCGTGGGTGGTGAGGTGATACATCGCGACGGCCGGATTGCGCGTCGTGCCGCTGACGCCCACGGCCAGGACCATGTAGCCGAGCTGGGAGAGGGTCGAGTAGGCCAGAATGCGTTTGATGTCGTTCTGTTGGACGGCAATCAGGGCGGCCAGCAAGGCCGTCACGCCGCCGACCCAACTCACGACTTCCAGCGCCGGGGCATTGAGCAAGAAAAACACGCGGCAGAGCATGTAAACCCCGGCCGCCACCATCGTGGCCGCGTGGATCAACGCGCTCACCGGCGTCGGGCCCTCCATCGCGTCCGGCAGCCAGACATGCAAGGGGAACTGCGCCGATTTCCCGACCGCGCCGCAAAAGAGCAGCAAACCGGCCGCGGTGGCGACGCCGCCCAAGGCATGGGGGTCGGCGGCCAGTGTGGCTTCCAGGGTGCCGAAATGGACCGAGCCGAGGGTGGCCCACACCGTCAGGATGCCCAGCATGAAGCCGAAGTCGCCGACCCGATTGGTTAGGAAGGCCTTCTTGCCCGCGTCGGCCGCGGCGGGGCGCTCGAACCAAAAGCCGATGAGGAGGTAGCTGGACACACCGACCAGCTCCCAGAAGATGAACAGCATGACGAAGTTATTCGCCAGCACCAAGCCCAGCATCGAGAAGGTGAAGAAACTTAAACCGGCAAAGTAGCGGCCCACACACCGATCCTCGTGCATGTAACCGTAGGAGTAGATGTGAATCGCGCCACCCACGCCCGTGACGATGAGGAGCATGAGCAAGCTGAGCGTGTCCAGCCGCAGCCCCAGGTCGATCACCAGCGACCGCGACACGCCGCCGGCGGCCAACCAGACCCACCGGGTCTCCTCGGCGGCGCCGCGGGCGAAGAGGAAGGCGAAACG
>JAJXTA010000318.1 GCA_021784265.1 bacterium
GGAGCGGGAACTGACCAGCGTGGCGGCGCTCCAGGACGCCACCCGCGCCTTTTTCTGGCGGATTCTGCGCAGCCCCAAGACCAATCCCCATAGCCGGATTCTCTACGTGGATGGGTTCCAGGCGCAGGACTGGCGCTTCAGCCGGCCCTATTCGAAGGCCACCGTGGATTGGGCCCTGGCCCACCACCGAACGCAGTTGGACGGGGAGAACCGGCGGCAAGTCACCGCCTGCGTTGCGGAGGCCATGCTCGAGGCGCTCAACGACATCGGCCAGGAACGCAAAGAGGCCGGAGCGCGGTTCGGGGTTTGTCTGCAGTTGTGTGGGGGCGCGCGCCACTTCATGGATTGGAGCCGGGAGATCCAGTCGCTGCCCGAGTACCTCCCCAACCTACCCCAGGACGAGTACCCCGTTTGGACGCGCTATCCACACGTGCACTTCGAATACATCTCGGCTCACGAGGTGCTTTACAACGACCTGGCCAACGCGGCCAAACAGGTGGGGAACGTCTCGGCCGGGCCGTGGTGGCACTACTTCCGCCGGCACAAGATCGCCCGGATGGTCCGTGACCAACTCAGCATGGGCCCGTTAAGCGGGATTGCCTGCGGGTTCACCGACGCCCGGTTCGTCGAGATGGTGGCGGCGAAGTACGTCTCGGCGCGCCTGGCCATCGCCGACGCCCTGAGCGAGCTGGTGGCCGACCGTTACTCGAGCCTCCACCTGGATTTCGACGCCGCCGCCGGCATCATGAAACAACTCCTGTTCACCAACCCCGCCGCGGTCCATTACCTGCCCGTGGCTGATTAACCAAGGTCGCCTCGCCTATGTTGACCCATCCCCCCGAAGCCGCGGGCAACGGCCAAACCCGCCGCCAGTTCCTCAAACAATCCACCACCGCCGTCGGCGGCGCCGGCCTGACCTGGGCCTTGACCCCGGGGCTCCTGGCCCAGAGCAGCGGCGCCAACGACCGCGTCGTGTTCGCCCTCATCGGCTGCGGCACAATGGGCCGGGAGAACATGCGCCATTTCCTGCGGCTCAACCAGCCGGTGGCGGCGGTCTGCGACGTCGATGCGACTCACTTGGAAGCGGCCGCAGCCGAGGTGGTCCAAGCCGGGCAGCCGGCGCCGAAGCAGTTCAAAGACTTCCGCCAGGTGCTGGCCCAGAAGGACATCGACGCGGTGATCATCGGCACGCCGGACCATTGGCATGCCCTGATCTTCATTGCCGCCTGCGAGGCGGGCAAAGATATCTATTGCGAGAAACCGATCTCGCACAACCTGGTGGAAGCCAAGGCCATGCTGGCGGCCGCCCGGCATTTCCGGCGCGTGGTGCAAATCGGCACCTGGCAACGAAGCATGAAACACTTCCAGGATGCCATCGCCTTCGTCCGGTCGGGCACGCTGGGCACCATCAATCTCTGCCGCGCCTGGATGTGCTTCTACCGGCCGGACATCGGGCGGCAGACCCCGCAAACCCCGCCCCCGGGCCTGGACTGGGATTTCTGGCTGGGTCCCTCCCCCGTTCGGCCCTATCAACCCAACCGCTGCCACGAGAACTGGCGCTGGTTCTATGAGACGGGCGGGAGCCTGATGACCGATTGGGGTGTCCACATGATCGATATCGTGCTGCTCGCCATGCAGGAAAGCGACCCCACCTTCGTCGTGGCGGCCGGAGGCAAGCTGGCGACCCACGACGATCGCAACACGCCCGACACCCTTGACGTGACCTATCGCTTTCCAAAGTGGCTGCTTACCTGGGAGCATCGCTTCAACAACACCCGCGGCTTGGATGGGGGGCGGGACCACGGGGCGGAGTTTATCGGAGACCACGGCTCCTTCATCGTGGACCGCGTTGGCTACCATTTCTACCCCTATCCGCCGGACTATCCCGGGCCGCCGGCGGTCGCGTGGGCCGAGAGCACGCACTGGCAAAACTTCCTGGATTGCGTCAAGAGTCGCAACCCGCCCCACTCCGACATCGAGTCGATGGCCAAGACCACGATGGTCTGCCACCTGGGCAACATCGCCTTCCAGTCGGGCAAGGTGGTCGAGTGGGACGCCGGCAAGCAAGATGTCGCCCGCCCCCACGAGGTCCAGCATTGCCTCTGCTACGAACGCCCTTACCGGAAGCCGTGGCACCTCAAGCATTACAGTTGAGGCGATGAAGTGGTATGCCGGGGAAAACCTGCCGCGCACGCATGCCCGGCCCACGTTCTCAGAGGCCTGGTTCCATCAGCGTTACGGACTGGAGTTTGGAGAGCGGTACTTCGCCGACCCCCTCTTCCGGACCGAACAAGACCGCGCGGCGCGCCGGCTCCTGCACGAACGCTTCGGCGCCTTAGGCCTGGGGGAGCGGGACCCGCAGCCCCGACCGCACTTGGAACTCTGCGGGCACCGGTTCCTGCCCGCCCTCGTGGGCTGCGAGGTGGTCTATCAACCGGACCAACCGCCCGCCGTCCAACACCTGCCGCACTGTTCCGCGAGGGAATTGGCGGCCCTACCCCAGCCGGACTTGGGCACCAACCGCTGGGCCCGGGAGTTTCGCCGGCAAGGCCGGATTCTCCTCGACCACTATGGCGTGGTGGATGCCACCATCAATCACGGGGGTCCGCTCAACGTCGCCACCAACGCCCTGGGCGTGGATGCCTTCCTCGGGCTGGCGGAGCCTACGGCGGAGTTCCGGGCGTTCCTAAGCATGATCGCCGCGCTCTGTCTGGCGACTTATGACGCGCTGACCTTACCCTTGAACCCAAACCTCGGCGCGGGGCGTGAGCTGTTCCTGGGCAACTGCCCCGTCATGATGCTCGACCCCGAGACCTACCGCACGGAGGTCTTGCCCGCCGACCTGCGCCTCCGCCACGGCGTGCAACGGTTCGGCCTCCACCACTGCGGGCCGATGGACCGCTATCTGGAGGCCTACCGGGCACTGGGCGCGTGCGAGTACGTCGAGGTCGGCTGGGGCAGCACGATTGCCAAAGTCCGCCAGGCTTTCCCCACCACCACGTTGGACTTGATGATCAACATCCCCGCCGTCCAGGCCATGTCCCGGGACCGCCTGGCCGAAACGTTGCGGGAAATGGTTGTCCAAGCCGCGCCGCGGGCGTTGATTCGCGACGTCTTCCTGGCCGATCTCGGCCCCGAGGTGCCCGACCCAACGGTCGAAAGTTTCGTCGAAGCCGTCAACACGGCGTTCGCCTGAACTGAGCCGCTGCTCGCCCGAGGAGGTCCAGGTCGTAACGGCTCCCCACCTCGAGCCACCACCGCGCGGCGGGAGCCGCGAAGAAGCCCGCGGGCGGCAGCAGGTGGTCGGGGCTAACGCCGCGCGGCCGGCGCGCGACCTGGCGGACGCGTCTCGGCGTCACCCCGATGGCCTTGGCCAGGGCGTCCTCAGGCCCAGCGGTTCCAGGAACTCGTGGCAGCGGATTTCACCGGGATGAACCGGCGGGAGTTTGCGGGTCGCCATACCCGTTCAGGATAATCCACGGTTTCCACGTCGTAAGCGTCCTCGCCCTGGCCACGAAACCGGAGTCGCCACGGATCGTTCAACCGGAGGCTGGGCCACGCAGCCCGTCCGCCTTGCCCGGCTTCCAAGCCGCTCTCCGGCGGAACCCGCAGCTCCCTCAGTTCGCGCGACGGGGATACCGGCGTCGAGTGCGAGCATCGAACTTCAGGTGACTGCGGTTCTCAGCGGTGTGCGCTCTGTTGTCGCTCGAGAAGGCCCAAGAGCTCGTCGTCCTGCGGGGCCAATTCTCGTGCCGTGTCGAAAGCCTGTCGTGAGTTTTCAGCCGGTTCTCCAAGCCAGCGACAAACCCGCCCCAGATCATACCACGCCCACGCGTGCCGTTGCGGACCGGCATCCAACTGGATCACGCGCTGCAACATGTCCTTCGCTTCGCGCAAGAGGAGCCGGCGTGCGGCACGTTCGTAATCGTTCCCCCGCCGCGCGTGCGGACGGGAAGGGTGCGACAGCCGCATTTTCGTCTGGGCGAACTCATGAAGCGCCCGCGGGTCCTGCAGGACGGCGTCAGCCGCCTTCTGAAATAGGCTGTGGGCTCGATCCTCACGCCCGGCTCTGCGCTCCAGAATGGCCGCCTCGATCGCCTCCTCCCCAGCGACCATCTGGGGCATGGTATCCAAGACCTGCTTGGCCTCGTCCAGTTGATTCGCCTCGATGCAAGCGTTGGCCATGGCCGCGGTCACGCGGCCTGGCAATCGGCGATCGGGACGCTTCAAGAACCCGGAATAAACCGTCCGTGCCGCCGACAGATCGCCCCTTCGGCTGTAGGTTTCGATCAGCTTGGCGGCGACAGTGCCGGAGGAGGGCTGAGCCTCGCAGGTCTGCTGGAGTCGCTGGAGTGCTCCGTCCTTGTCCCCGACCGCTTCCAGTTGCGCGACGTCCCGCAACGCGGTGATGGCGACGTACTCAGGATGGGCGGGCAACGTAACGGCAAATAGGTGCGGTGGGCGTCGAATTCGTAGCGAGGCGGAGGTGAGCCGTTCCTGGCCATAGAATCGAACACCCGCGGGATGCCGGTGCCGCGACTCTCCGCCAGCCGCAGTTCCTTGAGGAACTCACCGATCCGGCGGTTGCGGGCGGGAACCGGCGGCACACGACCTCCGGGCTGAAGATGCTGCGGCTCAATGCCGGGAACGGGTCCCGGGTAGCTGATGATCTGCATCCGGTCTGGATACAGATAGATTTTGACCGGCTCCGGTTGGCCCTCGTAGCTCCGGTGGTAAACCGCGTTGACAACGGATTCCTCCAATGCTGGCAGCGGATAGCTGACCCAGCCTCGCGTTTGGGCGTGGTTCGGCACCTTCTGGAAATGAGCCGTGGAGAGACCATGGAGGTGGCTGATACACTCACGGACCTGCTCCGCCAAGGGTCCCCGAAAGGTGCGTTCCTCGAT
>JAJXTA010000319.1 GCA_021784265.1 bacterium
AGCGCCTCCTGGGACAGGCCCGTCCCCAAACGCCCCCACACCGGCTGAACGCGGTGGAGAGACCGCGCCAGCCGCAGCCACCCCGACGAGGGGGCCGGGGGCCGGAGGGCGGGAGCCGGAGTCGCCAATGGCCACGCAGCCCACCGAGCCCTGGGCCGACCCGGCGGTGTGGGGAATGATCGCCCGTGGCGAAGCGCGCGCGGTGCATCACATCGAAAGCCCGGCCATGATCAGCCTCTGCCGCCAATGCAACGTCCGGGACATCGACGGGCTGATCGCCATCGTCAGCGTCATCCGCCCCGGGGCCGCCAACGAGCAAAAGAAGCTGAGGTTCACCCGCCGCTATCAAGGGCGCGAGCCGGTGACCTATCCCGATCCCTCGCTGGAGCCGTGTTTGCGCAGCACGTTCGGTTTGGTGGTCTATGAGGAGCACATCTTGCAAATCTGTGAGGCCTTTGCCGGGTTAGCGGCGGGGCGGGCCGATGTGCTGCGGCGGGCCCTGGGCAAAGAGCAACACGCCGCCGTGGCGGAGCTGCAAACCGAATTCTTCGCCGCCGCCCGCGCGCGCGGCCATGCCGAAGCGCGCATCACCGAGGTCTGGGACCTGGTGCGGGGGTTCAGCGGCTACGCGTTTTGCAAGGCCCACAGCACCGCCTACGGTGTCGAGGCGTACCAGGCGGCCTGGCTGAAGCACTATTTCCCGGCCGAGTTCATGGCGGCGGTGCTGACCCACGGCAAAGGCTTTTATCAACCGCTGGTCTATGTGCTGGAGTGCCATCGCCTGGGGCTCCACCTGCTGCCGCCGTGGGTCAACGCCCCCGGCCCGGCCTTTGCCGCCGAGGTCGCTACCGCCATCCGCGTCCCGGTCGGTTATATCAAGGGCCTCACCGCCGCCACCGTCGCGCGCCTGCTGACCGAGCGCGCGCGTAGCTCGTTCGCTTCCTTGGCGGAGTTCTACTGCCGGGTCCAGCCCGCGCCGGAAGAGATGGAAGTCCTCTCCCGCGCCGGTGCGTTCGACGGCTTTGGCCGGAGTCGCCCGGCCCAGTTCTGGGAGATCCAAACGCTGGTCCACCGCTGGGGCGGAGGCGAGTTGCGTCGCCAGGGGTTGCTCCTGCCGCCGGAGGCCCCCGCCCGCGTGCCCGAGGCGGTCTTGACGGAACCCAGTCGTCTCCAACGCCTCCAGTGGGAAACGGAACTGCTCGGCTTTCCCGCCAGCGGCCATCCGCTCGAACTTCACCCCGACATCGCCTGGGAAACGTACTGTCCGGTAAACCGCTTGGGCGAATTCCTCGGTCAGGAGGTCACCCTCTGTGGTTTGGTCGTCGAGGACCGCGTTCATCTCCAAACCACGGGCGAACCGATGAAATTCCTGACCCTGGCCGACCGGACCGGCATGGTGGAAACCGAGCTGTTCGCTCCCACCTACCGGAGTTATGGCTTGGCTACCGTACGCTATCCGGTGCTGGAAATCACCGCCACTGTCGAGCCGTTCGAGAACGGCCGGGGTTTCACGTTGCGGGTGCAGCGGGCGGGCCGGCCGCGCACCAAGCCGGCCGGGACCTGAGCCTCTCGCCGGTCCGCCGTGGGGCCCGGGGATCGGAGGTCGGGCTGCGGGCGTCCGACGCTCCAGGAAAAAATCTCGCGAAAACACTTGACACTCTCCTTAATAGCCACTATAAGCGGCCCGTAAGGCTGGTCAAGGTTAGGTTCTTGAGTGTATGCAAAACGGCGGCAATCGTTCTGAGCGGCGGTCCGAAGCGGACCCGCGGGCGAGGAGTCTCCCCGACCTCCGACCTCCGACCTCCGACCTCCGACCTCCGACCTCCGACCTCCGACCTCCGACCTCCGACCTCCGACCTCCGACCTCCGACCTCCGACCTCCGACCTTATAGCGGGCGAGGCCGGTCCGCGCTGCGTTGTCAACTCAAAGGGTCAGTGTGGCAACCAACGCGGCGGCGCATCGCTGCCCCGGTCGTGCCGTGCGATCCCGCCTGCGGTCGGGACGCCTTCCACGGCGTCCCACGAATGCTCCCCCCCTCGGGGCTCGCCCGGCCCATACCGCCCGCGCCGACCCGCGTGCCCCGTCGTCCTGTGGTCCTGTCGTCCTGTGGTCTCGGGCGCCCCCGGGTTCAGCCTCGATGCCCTTTCTTCGCCGTCCTTCCACGATTAACCCATACCCATTCAAGGAGTTCCGTGATATGAAACCATTCCACCCTGTTGAGCGCCTCGTTCGTAAGCTGGCTGAGGTGGTCGTGGTTCTGCTCCTCGGGGTCGGTCCGGCGGCCGCGCAGGTCACTCACGTCGCGCCGGCGGACCTGTTCTTCCACTCCCCGTGGTTCAACACGTACGTGGTGCCGGCCACTCCGACCGCTGCCGGCGGCCCGGACACACTGGCGTTAGCCGCTATCGTGGCCGACCGCAACGCGGCCCTGGGCACGGCGTTGAACCAGCCGCAGTGGCAGGCGGCGGTCTTCCAACTTGAGACCAACGAAATCGGACGGCTGGAGACCTTCGTGAGCCAGAACCCCGGTTCGCCCTGGACACCCTCGCTCGAGGCGGTGTTGGGGAGCTACTACCGCGAGCGCGGGGCCTACTCGAAGGCGTTGGCGGCCTGGGAGGCGGCCTGGAGCGCAACTCAAGGGGCAAGTGCCGGTACGGGCAAGGCCGTGGGGGACTATACCTTGGCGCACTGGACGCATCTGCTGGCCAGCTTGGGGCGGGTCGAGACCCTGGGCCCCTTGCTCACGCAGAACGCGAACCGCGTCACTCTCGGCGGCGCGGTGACGCAGATGTGGCTGGAGACGCGCGAAGCCTACGTCACCATGGTGCGCCACCCGGAAATCGCCTACAAGTGCGGGGTTTATGCCTTAAACAACGTGGCCCGAACGCTCTATGGGACCAACGTGGCGGCCTTCATCCGGGCGGATTCGCCGATCACCGGTTTCAGCCTGGCTGGCCTGGTTGGCCTGGCCAACGCGCACCAGTTGGGGTTGGCGGCGGCGATCCGCACCGCCGGCAGCGCGGTCGTGGTGCCGAGTGTGGTCCACTGGCGGCTCAACCACTACGCGGCCATCGTGGACCGCGTGGGCGATCTCTACGAGGTGCTGGACCCGACCTTTGGAACGGTGCGCTGGATCGAGGCCGCCACGCTGAACAGCGAGGCGAGCGGGTATTTCATCATTCCGGTCAACCGTCTGCCCGCGGGTTGGCGGTGGGTGGGGGCCACCGAAGCCGGGCAGGTCTTCGGGCGCGGACTGCCCTACGTCGTGCAGGACCAGGACGACCAGGGCTGTACCTCGTGTCCGTGCCCGACGGGTCCAGGGGGGACGCAGACCGGCAGCCGGAACCACGACGACAAGGGCAACCAGAGCGCAACGTCCGGTGCCGCCCACGCCGAGGCCAACGCGCAGCGGCTCTTGCAGGCCGCCCAGTACCGAGGCGGTACGGGGCCCTGCTCCACCTGTGGCGGGATGCCGGTCTGGAGCGTGTCCGAGCCCTACCTTAGCCTGTGGCTGCGGGACACGCCGCTGAGCTACCAGCCCTCGCACGGGCCGGCGGTCGGCTTCGACCTTAGCTGGAAGCAGCACATGTTGAGAACGCCGCCGGCGGGCTACTCCTCCCTCGGAGACGGCTGGGGCTGCTCGTGGCTTTCCTACGTCGTCACCGACGGCGTGTTTCGGACTGGGGCTGGCTCCCTCACCGTCTATCTGCCAGGCCACGGGGCGAGCCCGTTTACCGTGGTGCTGGGCCAGCCGGTCACGACAAACGACTACTTCAATTACTCGCGGCTGAACACACTGCGAGACAACAACGGCAACGTGACGGGTTTCGAACTGCAGCAACCTGACGGCGGCAAGCTGGTCTATGGGTACCACAACCCGGCTTACAGTACGGAAGACGCCTTCCTCAGTGCGATCGTGGACCCGCAAGGCGCCCAGCTCACCCTGAATTACACGTATGACGCCAACACCGCGACCCTGCACCTGACCAGCGTGGTCGATCCCGACGGCAAATCGGTCACCTTCCAGTACACCTACGCGGGCGACGGGAACGTGATCACCGGCGCGCAAGACAGCTACGGGCGCACCGTGAATCTCGGCTATACCGGCTCGAGCCCGACGCTCCTCACGAGTCTTCAGGACCCGGTCGGAATCCCGACCAGTCTGAGCTACGACCCCACCACGTACTGGCCCACCCAGATGGTCACCCCCTACGGGACCACCAGCTTCAGCCTCTACGTGGACGTGAACCTCGACGCGAACACGGTGGACCGCTACGCCATCATCACCCAGCCGGACGGCGGCAAGCAGATTCACCTCTTCTACCTCACGGGCGTTCCGGGCTATGGCACGGACTACACCAGCGCCCAAATCCCCGTTGGCTTGCCGTCCCCGAGCACGCTCGACACCACCGGTCGGGGCAATCGGAGCACGTTTTATTGGGACGCGCGCCAAACCGCGAACCTCTCGACCGGCGATCCGATGCAGTTCACGGCCACGGACTACAACAAAGGCCGCCAGCGCCGCTGGCTCCAGGACGAGACCAACGGGATCACGCGCCTGGACACGATTTCGACCCAGCAAGACGCCAGCCCGGACTCGAACGGCTCGACCGCGGGGCAGATCACGTGGTACGACTATGCTGGCAAAACCGACACCTACACCGAGGGCAACCAGATCCTGCCCTCCGTGATCGCCCGGGTGCAACCCGACGGCACGACCTGGTACATTTACTATCAGCGCGACCCCTGGGGCCACGTGACCAACAGCATCGAGAGCTGGGTCGAGGCTGGGGTAACCCTCTACCGCACCAACACCTTCATCTACGACAGCAATGACCTCGACCTGCTCGGCCACCGGGTCGGGCCAACCGGCGGGGACCACCTCGTCGTCGGCTACGCCTACAAC
>JAJXTA010000320.1 GCA_021784265.1 bacterium
CCCCGCGCGGCTGTGGCCGTTCCCTGGCCCTACGGGGGCAAGACTCGGGTGGTCGCGGTGGACCTGGACCTCAACGCGCTCAAGGCCAAGAATCTTTCCGCCCAAGACGTGGTCGATGCGGTCAACGCCGAGAACCTGATCTTCCCCAGCGGCACCTCCAAAATGGGCCCCACCGAGTACCAAGTGACGGTCAACAGCAGCCCCCAGTTGCGCCGCGAGTTGAGCGACCTGCCGATCAAGACCCTGCGGGGCGCCACCATCTATCTGCGGGACGTGGCCCAGGTGCGCGACGGCTACTTGCCGCAACAGAACGTGGTCCGCCAAGACGGGGTGCGCGGGTCGTTGCTGACGATCCTCAAGAGCGGGGCGGCTTCGACGCTGGACGTGGTGCGCCGCGTCAAGCAAGCCATGCCGGGGATCATGAACACGCTCCCGCCGGAGCTGGAGGTGAAGGAATTCGCCGACCAATCGATCTTCGTCAGCGCGGCGATCGACGACGTAGTGCGGGAAGGGGTGATCGCGGCGGCGTTGACCGCGCTGATGATCCTGCTGTTTCTGGGCTCGTGGCGGAGCACGGTCATCATCGCCCTCTCGATTCCACTATCAGTACTGAGTTCCATCGCCCTGCTCAGCGAGCTCCATGAGACGATCAACCTCATGACCCTAGGCGGCTTGGCCTTGGCGGTGGGGATTCTGGTGGACGACGCGACGGTGGCCATCGAGAACATCCACCGGCACATGGGCGGCGGGACCGACCTGGAGACGGCGATCCTGGTCGGGGCGCAAGAGATTGCCTTGCCCGCGTTTGTCTCGACGCTCTGCATTTGCATCGTGTTCGTCCCGATGTTCTTCCTCACCGGGGTCGCCCGCTTCCTGTTCGTGCCGTTGGCCAAAGCCGTGGTCTTCGCCATGCTCGCCAGTTATCTCCTCTCCCGGACGCTGGTGCCGACGCTGGTGATGTGGTTTTACCGCAAGGTCCAGCACCACGGTCCCGCGGACGAGGCGGCGGCGGCGCCGTGGTTGGTGCGGCCATTCCAGGCGTTGCAACGGGGCTTCGAGCGCGGCTTCGCCCGTTTCCGTGAACAGTACCGCGCGTTGCTGGCGGCCTGTCTGGCCCAGCGGACGGCGTTCGCCGGGGCTTTCTTGCTGTTCTGCGCCGGTTCGTGGCTGTTGCTGGGGGCGTTGGGGGAGGACTTTTTCCCGGCGGTTGATGCCGGGCAGTTTCGGCTGCACGTGCGCGCGCGGAGCGGCACCCGCATCGAGGAGAGCGCCAAGCTGGTTGATGAAGTCGAGGCGAGCATCCGGCGCGAGGTTCCCCGCGAGGAATTGGCGGGCATGCTGGACAACATCGGGCTGCCCAACTCCGGGATCAGCCTCAGCTATAGCACCAGTGGCCTGCTGGGCACGGGCGACGCCGACGTCCTCGTCTCCCTCAAGCCCGGGCATGCGCCGACCCAGGACTACGTGCGGCGGTTGCGGGTCCGGCTCGCGCGCGAGTTCCCGGGCACCATGTTCTACTTCCTGCCGGCGGACATCGTGAGCCAGACCCTCAACTTCGGGTTGCCGGCCCCCTTCGACGTCCAGATCGTCGGACACGACCAGGAGCTAAGCCGGGCCATCGCCGCCCGGCTGGCCGAGCGGATCCGCCATATCCCGGGCGCGGTCGATGTCCGGGTGCAGCAACCTGGGGACCAGCCGACCTTCGCGGTCCGAGTGGACCGGGTGAAGGCGGGGGAGATTGGTTTGCAGGAGCGTGACGTGGCCAACGCGGTGCTCCTGAGCCTGAGTGGCAACAGCCAAGTCCAACCCTCCTATTGGCTGGATCCACGCGTGGGCATCCAGTACTTCATCAACGTGCGGGTGCCCGAGCGGGCGATGGATTCGCTCAGCGCCCTCAACGCCATGCCGGTGAGCGCCGGCCGGCTGGGGCAAGGCAACGGGCAGGTGCTGGGCAACCTGGCGACCATCGTCCGCACCAACGGTCCGGTGGTGGTTTCCCATTATAACGTCGCCCCGGTCATCGACGTTTACGGCGGCGTGGACGGGCGGGATTTGGGCGGGGTGTTGCGCGACCTGGAACCCCTGGTCGCCCAGGCGAAGACGGAGCTACCCCGGGGCGGGTACATCGTGGTGCGCGGCCAAGCGGAGACGATGCAGTCCAGTTACCTGGGCTTGGGGGTCGGGTTGTTGATGGCGATTGCGCTGATTTACCTGCTGTTGGTGGTGAATTTCCAGAGCTGGCTCGATCCGTTCATCATCATCACCGCCCTGCCGGGGGCGCTGGCCGGGGTGATCTGGGGTTTGTTCGTCACGCAAACGACCCTCAGTGTCCCGGCCCTCATGGGGGCGATCATGAGCCTGGGGGTGGCCACCGCCAACTCGGTGCTGGTCGTCAGCTTCGCTCGAGACCACCTCCAGCGCGGTCTGCCGGCCCTGGCGGCCGGCTTGGAAGCCGGCACCGGGCGCCTGCGTCCGGTGCTCATGACGGCCCTGGCGATGGTGATCGGCATGCTCCCGATGAGTTTGGGCTGGGGCGAAGGCGGTGAACAGAACGCCCCTTTGGGGCGGGCGGTGATCGGCGGTCTGATCGTGGCCACGGTGGCCACCCTGCTCTTTGTTCCGGTCGTGTTCAGCTTCCTGCATCGCCACGCCCCGGCGCGGGTCCCGGCCGACAGCACCAGCCGGCCCGCCCTGCCACCCCTGGAAGGCTCGGCTCCGTCGCCCATTTGATTTATGCGCAGCGTTCCCCCTATCCCTCACCGGGGCCACGAAGGCCGCCCCGACGGCGGAACCAATTTGCTGACCTCCCTGGAGACCGCCCCCGTGCGGGTGCCGGTCGGCGCGGCGGCGCCGGCGCCGGGCCGCCCGGTGCGGTTGGGCCGCTTTGGGCTGGCGGTGCTCCTGGTCCTGGCCCTTGGGCTGGCGGTGGGCTTGATCCCCCGCTGGCAGGCGCGCCGGCACCTGACCGCCCAGATGGCCGAATCGGACGTGTTGACCGTCGCCGTTGTCTCGCCCACCCCGACCCGGCCGGATGTGAGCATGCCCTTGCCGGCGGAGGTCACGCCCTACTTCGAGGCCCCGATCCTCGCCCGCGCCAGCGGATATCTGAAGCGGTGGCTGGTGGATATCGGCGAGCGGGTCCGCGCCGGCCAACTCCTGGCGGAAATTGAGACCCCGGACCTGGACCAAGAGCTGCTGCGCGCCCGCGCGCAGGTCCTCCAAGCGCAGGCGGCTCTGGACTTGGCTCGCATCACCGCCGCGCGGTGGACCGAGCTGCTCAAGACCGCCAGTGTCAGTGAGCAAGAGACCGCGGAGAAGCAAGCCGACTTCGCCCTCAAGACGGCCAGCCTCCAAGCCGCCCAGGCGGAAGTCAAACGCCTCGAGGAATTGAAGGGCTTCGCCAGCGTCACGGCGCCCTTTGCCGGGGTCATCACGCTCCGCGACACCGACATCGGCCAACTCATCACCGCCGGCAGTGGGCGGGAGCTCTTCCGGTTGGCCCAGGTGCAGCCCCTGCGGGTGTATGTGCACGTGCCCCAAACCTACGCCCAGGCCGTGACGGTGGGGCAACACGCCGACCTCACCTTCACCGAGCTGCCCGGACGCCATTTCGACGCCACCGTGGTCCGCACCGCCGGGGCGATGCAGCCCGATTCCCGGACCTTGCTGGTGGAACTCCAGACCGACAATGCCCAAGGCCAAATCCTGGCCGGGGCCTACGCCCAGGTGCAGTTCCGGGCCGCCGAGGCCGCCCCGGTCTTAACGTTGCCCGCCGATACCCTGCTCTTCCGCGCCGAAGGCACGCAGGTGGGGATTGTCACCGCCGACCATCGCGTCGAGCTGCGCGCCATCAAGATGGGACGCGACTTCGGACGCACCATGGAAGTGATTGAAGGGGTCAAGCCCGGCGACCAGGTGATCCTCAACCCACCGGATTCCCTCACGGCAGGGGTCCCGGTGCGCCTCGCCACGGCCGAGGCGCCGGCGGCTCGCGGCAAATGAAGGCGGCGGTCTGGGTGTCAGTGGGCGCCAGCGCGCTGCTGGCGGGCTGCACCGTCGGTCCGGACTATCAGCGGCCGGCGGCGGTGGGCCGGCAGCCGTTGCCCGCGGCCTTTACCGGCGGCACCACCAACACCGGCAGTTGGAAGGTCGCCCAACCGGCGGCTCACGTGCCGCGCGGTCCCTGGTGGCAGAGCTTTGGCGATGGGGAATTGAACCGGCTCGAAAGCCTGGCGGGCGCCAACCAGGATGTGGCGGCGGCCGTCGCTCGGTTCGCCCAGGCGCGCGCCTTGATCAACGTCGCCCGGGCCGACCTCTTCCCCCAAATCGCCGCCACGCCGACCTACAACCGCCAGCGCAACAGCGACAGCCAGCTCTTCGCCAGCCTCGCGGGAATCCAGTACGCCACCTACACCGTGCCACTCCAGGCCGGATGGGAAGCCGACCTGTGGGGCCGGGTGCGCCGCCAAGTGGAGGCGGCCCGCGCCAACCTGAGCGCCGCCGCGGATGATGTCCAAGCCGTCCGCTTGGCGGTCGAGGCCGAGGTGGCCACGGACTTCTTCACCTTGCGCGCCCTGGACGACGAAGACGACCTCCTCACCCAAACGGCGGCCGCCTACCGCCGCTCACTGGAACTCACCCGCAACCGTCGGGTGGGAGGCGTGGCCAGCGACCTGGATGTAGCCCAAGCTCAAACCCAACTCCAAACCACCGAGGCCCAACTGCCCGCGGTGGACCTCCAGCGGACCAAACTCCGGCATGCCCTGGCCACGCTCTGCGGCCAGCCGGCGACCGGCTTCGCGGTGGCGGCGGGCCAGACCAATTGGGCGAAGGCCTGGACGAACCCCGTGCCGACGACCGTCCCGAGCGAGTTGCTCGAGCGCCGCCCGGACATCGCGGCGGCCG
>JAJXTA010000321.1 GCA_021784265.1 bacterium
GATTGAACTTAACGCCTCGCCGCAACGGTTCGACCTCGACTGGCGCCTCTGGCCGTACGCCAAGGCCCACGGCGTCAAGTGCGTCATCAACTGCGACGCCCATCGCCTCGAGCACGCCGGCTTCCTGCGCCTGGGCGCCGGCCTCGCCCGCAAAGGCTGGCTGACACGCCACGACGTGATCAACACCCTCCCCTTGGCCGAGCTGAAGCGAGAACTGAAGCGCAAACGCTCCCGCTGACCCCTGCCGCGGTTCACTCCCCCAGGTGTTGGCGCAACAACCCGTTGAGCTTGGCGGGGGCCAGCACCGTCACCGTCTTGCCCTTGACCTGGATGAGGCCATGCTCCCGGAACTTGGCCAAGGTGCGGGAGAAGGTCTCGCTCACCGTCCCCAGCTCCGCGGCCAGGACCCGCTTGGTCATGGTCAGCTCGATCCGCACTGGGGCCTGGCCTTCGGGGTCCGGGCAGCGCTTGATCAGCCAGTTGGCCAGGCGGGTCTCGACGTCCTTCAGGGTCAGGTCGTCCAGCAACCCCACCAGGACGCGCAGGTGCTGGCTCATCGAGCCGAGCATGCGCAACGCCAGCTCCGGCGCCCGGCGCAACAAGGCGATGAACTCCGGCTTCTGCACCAACAACACCTGGCTGGATTCCAACGCCCGGGCGTCGGCGGGAAAGCCCACCTCGGAGGCCAAGGTCGCCTCCGCAAACGACTCGCCGGGGCGGAAGACGTGAATCACCTGCTCCTTCCCCTGGGAACTCACCCGGTGGACATTGATCGCGCCCTGTTGCACCACATAGAACCCGCGCGAGGGCTCACCTTCGTGGAAGAGGTAATCGCCCTTCTCGAGGTGTTTGAGCACCGAAATCGCCGCGATGTGCTTGAGGTCCGGCACGGGCAACCCGGCAAAGAGCTGGCACGAACGCAAGGTGTTGACGAGCGCCGTCTCCTTGAGGGCGGAGAGTTCAATCGGGGTCAAGGCCGCGCTCCGTTCGAAGTTGGCTCCCGCCAGAAAAACACCGTCCACGAGCCGTCGCCGCCCCGCTCCACGCGCGATTGGAAGCCCTCGCTGCCGAGCTTCTCGATCAGGGGCGAGGGGAGGAACGGGGCGGTCACCGCCAGACCCTGCGCGGGCTTCAACCCCGCGACCTGGCGGCGGATTTCGGAGTACGGCTCTTCCCCCCGCGCCAGCCGGGCGCGCACATCCAGCCTCTTGAATTTGGGCGACGGTAACATTCAGAGCGCCCGCCCCGCCGCGCTCGGGGGCGGCCGAACCCGGGCGGTGGCGTCGGACGGCGTGATTCTCCACAGGGCGGCGGGCCTGAACAGCAAAATCTGCCGCCGCTGGGTCCGCGGGTGCGCGTGATTCTGGGCGCACCGGGGGTCCGGCGGGAGCCGGTCCCTACCACGACACCGGCACGGTCAGCTTCTTGCCAAACCGGTTGGTATAGGCAAGCTGGTGCCGGGCCGCCCCGTATTCATGCACCAGCCGCGTGATCTTGACATCGTAACAGCAATACTCGGCGATCTCTAACAGCCGGCCTTCTTTGAACCATTGAATCGCCTGCATCCCCTCGCTCGTCTTTTCCACCCCCAGCGTCGCGGCCGCCACCGCGTCCAGCGAAAGGCGGTGGCGCAAGACCCGTTCCAGTTCGACCAGCATGTCCAGCGTCGGCACCTGCTGCGGATCGAACAGCGGATGGTAACCTTGCAGCACGGTATAATCGAAACGGAGCACATTAAACCCCACCACCAGCTCCGCGCGCCGCAACTCCTCGATCAGCTCCTTCACTTGCCCCTCCCCGTAAATCCGATAGCCGCCCCGGGCGGTGGCGTAAGTGACCCCCACGCTCATCCGCATGTCGCGGATATGATTCCATCCTCCCACCTCGTCGGCGGACTTTTGCGTCTCGAGGTCGAAATAAACGATGTTCTTCACCGCCGAAGTGTCGCCGTCACCTCCCGCCTTGGCAAGCGATTGCCCTCGGGAGCCGTCCCCGCGCCCCAACCGGGCGCCGAGAGCCAGCGCCGACGGCCGTCGGGCGGTTACGGCGCCCGGCGCAGGGAGAACTCGAGTTCGACGCGGGCCAGGAGCTCCTTGAGGTGATCGAACGTCTGCCACCGGAGCAGGTCCGGAGCCTGGAGCGTCGTGACCGCTTGGACCAACGGTGGGTCATCGAGAAAAGGACTTCGCGTGAGCGGCAGGTAACCCGGCACGTCGGCCCGGAGCCGGACCGTGCCGGGGATCGTGACGCTCGCCTCGCCCGCGGTGAACCGGCGCCGCTGCCCCGGGTGGGCCAGGGTCCCGTCATAGACCATCTCGGTGAGGGTCCCCGCCAGCGGCGCGCCGGTTTGGGCGTCCCGGATGAGGGCATGGACCCGCGCCGGGGTCGGTGCGGGCGGGCGGTAGGTGCGGTCCTGGAAATAGAAGGCCCCGCTGATGGCGGCCTGCCGCGGTTGACCCTGGCCGAACACCCGGACGCAATACCACGCCGTTGCCTGTTCCTTCAGGCTGACGTTGGTTCGGAGCAGCAGCGGGGAGCCGGGGAGGAAGAACGCCCGCCAGGCTTCCCCGTTGCGGAGCACCTCGATTCGCTCCAGCCCGCCGGCCGCCGCGCCGCTGGCCCAAGCCTCGATCTTCAACGCCCGTTCTCGGCCATCAGCAGGAAAGGCCGATCCTGGCGGCGCCCCCGCCAGCGTGGTGAGCAACAAGGGGCCGGTGGTCACAAACGTCCGCCCCGCGGCCGTCGCCCTTGCCACGTTCGACCAGGAAAAACCGTCCGGCAGGAAGGTGTAGGTGCGGGGGACCCCCGGCACCGCCCCGCCGGGCCGATCAAAGCAGGCATCCGAAGAGGCAGTCCCAGCCACGCGGTAACCATGGTTCAACAGCAGCGCCCACAGGGCGAAGGCCTTGGCGTTGGCCGCGTCTTCGCCCGGCCCGGTGATGAGGTCCAGGCCGTCATACGTCGGGCCGAGGAGCGTGTCCAAGGGCAGCTCCGCCGCCATGTTCGACACCCGCATCCGCTCCCGCCGCGGGTAACCGCCTCGCCCACCCCAGGGTCCCATCCACCATCGCGCCGGGTGCGAGTAGAACACGGCCCCGCCTTGGGCGTGGATCAAATGGTGTGATTCGAAATTGGCGTAGGAAGGTTTGCTTGCTTCATAATCCCACGCGCTGGCGGCCAGCAGCGCCTGGATTACGTCCCCGCCTTCGGGCGTCCGCCCGCGCAGGCCTAAGCTCCAGCAATGCCCCAGGCAACGACCGGCATCGCACCGGTAGTAGTTCTTGGGCGCCTCGAGGTTCCAGCTCAACCAGCCATCGGGCGTCGAACGAGGGCGCAACTCCGCCGCGAGGGCTTCCGGTGTGGGCGCGGCCAGTGTCCAGGCCTGCGCGAGCGACAAATAGTGCAGGTCCTCCGCCCGCGCCGTGAGGGCCACATAGTCGAAATCGACCGGTATCTGCCGCTCGCCGTGGAGCATGTGGACATGGCTGTCCCCAGCGTACCAGCCCCGCCGGCGCAGCTCCACCACCCGCCGAAGCGCCAAGCGCACGTCGATGGTTTGCCCAGCCGCCAGGTCCAGGTTCGTCTCGACCGCCTGCGTCTCGAAGCCACGGCTCACGCGCAGCCGGGTCCGGCCCGCCGGCAGCTGCTTGGTGAAATGCCCGGCACAACGAAAACCGGCCCGGAACGAGGCCCGCTCCCAAACCACCGTGCCGTCGGCTTCGGTGAGCATCACCGTGCAGGGCGTGGGAACACCGGTGGCCGCGTCCACGATCGTTCCGCGCAGCACCGCCGGCAGCACGGGTGGATCAGCCGCGGCGACCCTCACAACCAGGGCCGCGATCACTAATCCAAGACCTGCTCTCATCATTCGGGGCCCGTGCGGCGTTGCCGGACCTTAGCCCGATCACTTCCCTCGTTGCAAGACCCGGAGCGACCGCGGTCGGAACGGAGAGACGGGCGCACTCTCCCCAGCCCCGCCCGGAGCGGACACAAACCGGCAGCCGCGACCGAGCGATGCGGGAGCAGAAAAAGGCGCGCAAACAACAACAAACGAGTAGCTCTTTTTCCGGACCCGGCCTTCAAGGGGCGCCATGAAGCTCCGATTGGTGAACCTGATCGACAGGGTTGGAGCAAGGATAACCTCGGTTTCGGCGTGGCGAACCGTTCCGGCCCTGGTCGCAGGTCTCCTCGTCCTCGTCTGTGCAGACGCACCCAGTGCCGGCGGCGCCGCTCACCCGACGTCGCCGACGCTCATCCCCCAGGACATCGGCAGAGTGGGCGTGCCGGGAAATACCACCAGCCAGGGCGGGGTTTGGACCCTCCGAGGTTCTGGCGCCGACATTTGGGGCTATGCCGACGCCTTCCACTTTGCCTGGATGCCCTGGGAAGGGGATGATGACTTCGTGGTTCGGGTGGTCAGCATCCAAAACACGCACCCCTGGGCCAAAGCCGGAATCCTCTTACGCGCCGCCCTCCAGGAGAACTCAGCCCAGGCCATGATCGGGCTTGCCCCAGGAAACGGCGCGACGTTCCTACGCCGAGTGAAAACGGGGGAAACGACCCAGGACGACGCCTTGCAGGCAATGCGGCTCCTCGCTGGTCAAGGCACCGTGCCGACATTTCAACAGCGAGGCGATGGGAAGCCAAGTGACCTGCGCGGCTCACTCGCCGCCGCGCTCCCGCCCCACTGGCTTTGGCTCTCGCGGGTTGGCAGCCGCTTCAGCGGCTATGAATCCGCGGACGGCGTCAACTGGAACTGGCTCGGGACAGAGACACTCCAGGTTGGGCGCTTGGTCTATGTCGGACTGGCGGTATCGAGCCACGATGACAGCCAGCTCTGCACAGCGGTGTTCGACCACTTCACGGCCACGGCCGCAGGAGCAGCCCCGCCTAC
>JAJXTA010000322.1 GCA_021784265.1 bacterium
CGCCTGCTCGCCATCGAGGCGGCGACGCATCTGCCCTTGGTCGATTGGCCCCCGTGCCCGCCCTGACTCACACGCCGCAACGGTGACCCAACCGGGGTTCCCTCGACCTTCGCGCGCCCTCGCCCGTCGCTCCACCCAGCCGGTGGTTACCGTTCGTCGTAGCCCTTGAGCGGCCGTACCCAGATGTTGCGGTAACGGACCAGGCTGCCGTGCGCCTGCAACCGGAGCGGGCCCGGGCCGTGGGGGGTGTATTTGGGGAAGATGCGATGGCCGGTGGCGCCGAGGATGGCGGTGTGGTTATGCACGACAATCCCATTCTGGAGGAGCGTCAGATAGGCGGGGGTCACGACCTTGTCGCCGTCGAACCGGGGAGCGGTCGCGATGATATCGAAGGTCTGCCACTGGCCCGCGGGCCGGCAAGCGTTGACCAGGGGCGGGTACTGGCCGTACACGGCGCCGGCTTGCCCATCGGCGTAGATGCCGCCTTGGCCCGGGTACGACTCCATCACCTGGACCTCGTAGAGCCCATAGAGGAAGACGCCGCTGTTGCCGCGCTCCATGAGATCGCCGCTGGGCGGCGTCGGGGTCGCCCACTCGACGTGGATCTGGCAATCCCCAAACTTCTGCTTGGTCTCGATGTCGCCCGCGCTCGGGACGACCTCGAGGCAGCCGTTTTCGACCTTCCACGCCGCCGGGCCGCCGCTGAGGCTCTGCCACTGGGATAAATCGGTGCCGTCGAACAGGACCGTCGCGTCCGCCGGCGGCCGCCCCGGCTGGGCGGGCGAGCTGGCAGTGCCCGGCTCGACGCGCGTGGGTTGCGGACGTTCGCTGTCATGCACGTGCCATTTGCCGCCGGGCAACATCGGCGTGTCCCGGTAGCCGAGCTTTGGGGCCGTCGTTTGGGCGGCGAGGCGCGCCCCGGCGGCGCTGGCGAGGGCGGCGAGGAGGATGGCCGTGGTTAATTCTCTTTTCATAACATGATGATCGTCGTGTGACAGGGCGAGTAATAGCGCCCCGGTGCCGGCCTGGCAACCTCGCCACCGCGGGGGGCGGCACCTTGGTCGTTTCAACGGCCGTCTTGGGGGGCCAGACGCCCTCAGGCGGCACCGGCGATGCTCATCAATGCGGGCTTGGTGACCACCTTCGCCGGGAAGGCCCGGGTCGCCAGCGACGCCATCGTGCGGGCCAACGAGCGCCTGAGAAGCCGGCACGCTGAAATGCTCCCCAAACCTGGGACGAGGTGCTAAAGATGCGCCCACGGTTCCATGAGACAAAACAGAACGACTCGAAACCCGGTTCAGCAACGACCGCGGCGCCTCGCCGCGGCCATCGTCCTAGCCGCTGGCGCCATGCTCCCGGCGGTGGCGGCCTCCGGCCTGTCCACGAACCGGCAGGGTGACCTGCTGTTGAATGGCGCCCCTTTTCGCGGGATCGGGGTCAATTACTACGACGCCTTCACGCGCACGCTCGGCGCCGCGCCGCGCACCGATTACGGGGCCGGCTTTCAGGAGCTGGCGGCGCGCAGGATTCCCTTCGCGCGTTTCTCGGCGGGGGCCTTCTGGCCGCGGGACTGGGGACTCTACCAAACTAACCGCGTGGCGTACTTCGCCCGGTTCGATGGGGTGGTGCGCAGTGCCGAGCGGCATGGCATCGGTTTGATTCCCTCCCTCTTCTGGCATCTGAGCGCGGTCCCCGACCTCGTTGGGGAGCCGTGCAATCGCTGGGGCGATCCCAGCAGCCGCACGCTGGCGTTCATGCGCCAATACACGCGCGAAGTGGTCAGCCGCTACGCCGCATCCCCCGCGATTTGGGGTTGGGAGTTCGGCAACGAGTATAATCTGGCCGCCGACCTGCCCAATGCCGCCGAGCATCGCCCGCCGGTCGTGCCGGGGCTGGGAACGGCAGCGCAGCGGACGGCGGCGGATGACCTGACCCACGCCGCCTTCCGGGTTGCGCTGCAGGAATTCGCCCAGGAGGTGCGCCGGCACGATCCCTCCCGGATCATCGTGAGCGGTAACGCCACGCCGCGGCCTTCGGCGTGGCATCAGGCCCACGAGAAGAGTTGGCAACGGGATACCCCCGCCCAGTTCGCCGCGATGCTTGCCGCCGACAATCCCTCCCCCATCGATACGTTGTGCGTGCGCGGGTACGATCCGATTACCGACCTCGGTCGGCTGCCCCAAGCCGTGGCGGTGGCCCTGGCCGTGAAGAAGCCCCTGTTCGTGGGCGAGTTCGGCGTAGCTGGCGCCTCGACGGCGGCGGCGAAGGAGCGATTTGCCGCCCTTCTGGCGGCGATTGAAACCAACCGCGTCCCGCTCGCCGCGTTGTGGGTGTTCGATTTCGAGGGCCAAGCCAAGGATTGGAGCGTGACGCCGACGAACGACCGCGCCTGGCAGCTCGACGCCCTCCAGCAAGCCAACGAGCGCCTGAGAACCCGGCGCCCGTGAAGGGAGCGTGCCGCCGTGGAGAGGGCACCGGTGGTCGGGGCGCGTCGATCCAGGACGCCCGCCGCGCCACGCTGGGCTCTCGCCGCCGCGGGGCGAGACAGGAATAAGGCCGAATTCCGCCACTGGCAGGGTGGCGGGGCGGGTCGGCCAGGGTAACCTTCACCCCCGACCGAGCGTCCGATGAATGAGAAAATGGATGAGACAGGACTTGGTTCCTGACTGGGGGGGCCGCCTCCGCTATCCTTTGCCATTTGACAAGGGCGCATTGCGCCCTATTTTGCGCGATACTTGTCGAACGGCTCGCCGCGGTGCGTCCTTCGCTCTCGCGGGCCGGCTCAATTATGTTTAACGACTCCGACACTCAAGACCGGCGTCAGGTGCTCGCGCCGACGCCCCAGCCCCGTCCGCGGCCCGGGCCGGGGGCGGCGGTGGCCGCGAAACCCGCGCCGGGACGGCGCCGTTGGTGGATTGGGTTGGTGGTCGTGGCGGTGGTGGTGGGCCTCTGGGTGTTGCGCCGGCCGCACGTCGGCCCGGGCGGGCCGGGCGGGGCCGCCCGCCGCGGTGGTGGTGGGCCAGCCCAGGCGGTGCCGGTCGTCGCGGGCACGGTGGTGCGGAAAGACGTCCCGATCTACCTCGACGGCTTGGGCACCGTCCAGGCGTATAACACGGTGACCGTGCACACCCGCGTGGACGGGCAGTTGGAGAAGATCGCCTATGTCGAAGGGCAGGACGTCCGCAGGGGGGACCTGTTGGCGCAGATCGACCCGCGCCCGTTCAAGGCCCAACTGGAGCAGGCCCAAGCCAAGAAAGCGCAGGATGAGGCCCAACTGGCCAATGGCCGGGTCGAGCTCCGGCGGGATACGGACCTGCTGGCATCCAAGATCATCGCCCAGTCGGATTTCGACGCGCAGAAGTATCTCGTGGACCAGTATCAGGCGGCGGTGCAAGCCGACCAAGCGGCCATCGACAACGCCCAGGTGCAGCTCGATTACACGACCATCACCTCGCCCCTGGACGGGCGGACCGGCATGCAGCTTGTGGACCAGGGGAACATCGTTCACGCCACCGACACCACCGGGCTGGTGGTGATCACGCAACTGCGCCCGATCGAGGTGATTTTCACCCTGCCAGAACAGGCGCTCACCGAGCTGCGCCACGAAGGGATGACAAAAGCCTTTCCCGTGATGGCGGTGGACCGGGACAACCAAACGGTACTCGATCGCGGCCATCTGCTGGTCGTCGATAACCAGATCGACACCACCACCGCCACGCTCCGGCTCAAGGCCACCTTCCCGAACGCCAATCTCCAGCTCTGGCCCGGCCAGTTCGTCAATGCCCGCTTGCTCTTGACGACGCGGACCAACGGGTTGGTGGTGCCGGCGGCCGTGCTCCAGCGCGGGCCGGACGGGGCCTTCGCCTTTGTCATCAAACCCGATGCGACGGTGGCGATTCGCCCGGTGAAAGTGGCGCGGATCGAGGCGGGCGAGGCGCTCATCGACGACGGCCTGCGGTTGGGAGAACGGGTGGTGGTGGAGGGCCAATACCGGCTGCAGGCCGGCTCGCACATCCGGCTGGCCAAGTCGGCCAAAGGCAGCGAGGCCGAGCCCTAGTGGCCCCGCGGGCGTGAACCTGTCTGAACTGTTCATCCGCCGGCCGGTGGCGACGTCCCTGCTGATGGCGGGGATTGTGTTGATGGGGTTGCTGGGCTATGTGCTCTTGCCCATCTCGGCGCTGCCCTCGGTCGATTTTCCCACCATTCAGGTCACGGCCCAGTACCCCGGCGCTAGTCCGGACGTGATGACCTCCTCGGTCACGACGCCGCTCGAGCGCCAGTTTGGCCAGATTAGCGGGTTGGGGATGATGACCTCCGTGAGTTCCTTCGGGAACACCGGCATCACCTTGCAGTTCAACCTGGACCGGGACATCGACGCGGCGGCGCAGGATGTCCAGGCCGCCATCAACGCCGCCGCGGGCGTCTTGCCCCGGGGCATGCCCAACCCGCCCACCTACAGCAAGGTGAACCCGGCCGACACCCCCATCCTCACCTTGCAGATCACGTCCGACACCCTGCCGTTGGAGAAGGTCAACGATCTGGCCGACACGGTGCTGGCGCAGAAGCTCAGTGAGGTCACAGGCGTCGGGCTGGTAACCATCGAAGGGAACCAGAAGCCCGCGGTCCGGGTCCAGGTCAATCCGGCGGCGCTGGCCGCCCTGGGACTCAGTTTGGAGGACGTGCGCACCGCCTTGATGCAGAACAACATCAACGCGCCCAAGGGGAGCTTCGACGGCCAGGGCCAGGCCTACTCGATCGGGGCCAACGACCAGATCTTCTCCGCCGCCGAGTACCGTCCGATCATCGTGGCCTACCGCAATGGCTCCCCGGTCCGGCTGACGGACATCGGGGCGGTGGTGGACAATGTGGAGAACACCCGGTTG
>JAJXTA010000323.1 GCA_021784265.1 bacterium
ACCTTCCTGCAGGATCTGGCGCAGCAACACCGCTTCGAATTGGCGGCTCAGCTCGGCGACCTTCTCCTGATCGCTCAAACTGGGATTGGCAGCCAGCTTTTCCAGGGGCAGGTCGGCCGCCCGGACATGCCGCACCAAGGGGGCGGCGGCCAGCGGCGAGGCATCCAAGGCGGTGGTGCTCATGTTAGCGCAAGACCAGCTCGGCTTGCAGGGCCCCAGCCTGTTTCATGGCCTCGAAGATCGACATCATGTCGCGCGGGGTCACCCCCAGGGCGTTGAGGTCCTCGGCCACCTTCTCGACCGTGGGCATGTCCGGCAAGGTGATCAACGACGCCTTGTGCTCGGTCACCCCGGTGTCGGTGCGCGGTGTGACGACGGTCTGGCCGGTCTGGCTCATCGGTGCCGGTTGGGAGACGTCCAGGCTGGAGGCGATCGTAATGGTGAGGTCCCCTTGCGCAATCGCGCAGCGGGACACCTTCACCCGCGAGGTGGCGACGATCGTCCCCGTGCGCTCGTTCATGATGATCCGGGCCGCGATGTCCGGCACCACCTCAACGGTCTCGACGCGGGCGATGAACTCCATCGGCGACTGCTCCAGGCCTTCGGGGAGCTTGATGCAGATCGAGTTCGGGTCTTTGGCGTAGGCGCTGCCGGGGAAACGCTCGTTCACGGCCGTGGCCATCCGCACCGCGGTGGTGTAATCGGTGTCCCGCAACAAATAGGTGATCGTGCCCTGGTTGACCACCGTCATGGGCAGCTCCCGTTCCAGCAGGGCCCCGCCGATGATCTGCGCCGTGGTCGGGTGGTTCTTCTGGACCGTCGCCCCACCGGGTCCCCCTTGCCCGGCCAGAAAGCCGCCGACCGAGAGCGGCCCTTGGGCGGCGGCATAGACCTTCCGGTCCACCGCGTAGAGTGGGGTTTGGAGCAACACGCCACCCACCAAGCTCTGCGCGTCGCCGACGGAGGCGACCAACACGTCCAGCTTCTCCCCGGTTTTGGCGAAGGGTGGCATCGTGGCGGTGACCGTCACCACCGCGACGTTTTTGGAGAAGATGGTGGTCGAAGGGACGGTCATGCCGTAGGTCTGGAGGAGGTTGGCCAGGGCCTGGATGGTGTAGGTCGGGCTCCGGTCGCCCTCGCCGGCGATGCCCGTCACCAAACCGACGCCCACCAATTGGTTGTCCCGCGCCCCTTGGAGGGTCGCCAAGTCTTTGATGCGCGACCCCAAGCCGCCACCCCACACGTGGCCGGCCACGAGCCAGGCCAGAGCGCACCGAGACCACCAGCGCCACCGGACCCGGGGCGCGACCGTTGAAACCAAGAATGACATCGGCAGTGTTAGAAGGGCGAGAACTTATCCCACACCTTGTGGAGCCAGCCTTTGCGCTGGGTGTCCGTGACGCTGCCCTTGGAGACCATCCGGATGGTGGCGTCGGACACGTTGTAACTGAAGACGGTGTTGTTGGGCTGGATATCGTCCGGACGCACCAGGCCGCGGAGGATCACGTCCTGGATCTCACCCCCAAAGGCGGTCTGGCGGGTGCCTTCGACGACCAAGTTGCCGTTGGGCTGGGTGTCGATCACCCGGACGGTGATCTGGTCCACGATCTTCTCCGAGTTGTCGATGGAACCGCCGCCGGTGAAATCGCTCTTGCCGGTGAACGCCACGGAAGGCAATTGGCCGCCCTTGGTCATGAAACCGCTGGCCCCGGGGCTGAACAGGACGCTGTTGAGGGAGCTGTTGACCGAGCTCTGTTTGGTAGTCTTCGTGTTGTTGGCCTTGCTGGCCACGGTGTTTTGCTGCACCACGATGGTGAGCAGGTCCCCCACGTGGCCGGCCTTTTTGTCGGCGATCATCGAGCGTTCGGTGCCCTGCCAGAGGCTCTCACCGGCATGCAGGCAGGTCAGGAGCCCAGCCAGGCCGAGCACCCGGAGCGAAGGGTTAAATGCTGACCAGAATGGTTTGCTCATTTTCGACTTTTCCTCTGAACTCTTTGTGGGTCCGCAGGTTGCGCACGCGCACGACCTGCCCCGGCGCGCCGTTCTCGAGCACCTCCACCCGCAGCGAGATGGAGACCGCCCCATCGGTGAGCAGGGCCTTGACCACCGCCCCGCGGAAGACCACGGGGCGCAACTCCAGGGCCCGTTCGTAGAGGGGGGCGCCCGCCGTCAGGTTCTGGGCCATCTCCAATCCCGCGGGGGCGGCGGGCAGCTCCGTCAGCGGGTCGTGCAACGCCAGGATATCGCGGCGCTCCTGGTTGAAATCGGACAAGCCAACCGGTTGCCCCCGTTGCAAGGAGGTGGCGGCGACCAGCACTTCCTGGAACACCCGCGCCCGCACCACCGTCTGCCACTCCCCGATCATCTCTGTCCCCACGAGCAACTGGAAGTGAAGGGCCATCGTCGAGGCGAGCCCGGTAGCCGGCAGCTCCACCAACTGCAAGGTTAACGGATCGTCAGGGACCGTGGGGGGGGGCCACACCCGCGCCACCTGGAGTTCCAGCGTCCCGCGGCTGCGGACCACCTCGCGCTGGAGCACCCCGGTCAGGAGGCGCAACATCCCGGTCTCGTCCAACGTCCGCGTCCGGCGGGTGACGTGTACCCGATCGGCCCCACCCCAGTTGGTGGTGGCCCAAGCCGGAGCATGCCGACGCAACCAGGCGTTCACCTGCTCCCGGGTCAGCCAGACCCCCGGGCCAACCGCGGGCGCGTCGCTTAGTTTCAAGGCAGGCAGCGACGCGCCCGTGGCGGCCTCGGCAAGCGCGGCAAAGAGCACCCCTTTGCCGTCCACGACGGCTTCGGGTTTGAGGGTCAAAGCGGGGGGAGCGGCGCCCCATGCACCGGGACCGCTCCCCACCCCTAGCGCACTGATCAGGAGGAGCCAGGGTAAAAACGTCGGGCGCGTCCGGCGGGAGGAGGGGCGGGCGCGACAGAGAGGGCAGGGAGGCAGGCTCATGGTGTGGGGCGCGCGGTGTCGGCCGTAAGCGCCGCCGAGGCCGGTTCGCCCAGGCCCGCAGGGAGGGGGCGGGCGGCGGTCTTGAGGGCGGGGGTCTGTGCCTGCAACTGCCGCAAGCCTTGCACAATGTCGCCCATCCGGGTGAGGTTCTGCGCGTTCCACAGGATCAAGGCGAGCCCGACGAGGTTGTTAATCGTCAGGAGCAGCAAGCAGCCAGTCAGTTGGCGGGAGAGCTTCATCAGCGGCGCAGGTTGTTGCTCATCGCCATCATCTCGTCGGCGGCCTGCACCCCTTTGGCGTTCACCTCGTAGGCCCGCTGGGCCATGATCATGTTCACCATTTCCTCGACCACTTTCACGTTGGACATTTCCAGGTAGCCCTGTTGCAACGTGCCCAGTCCCAGCGCTTGATCGCCGGGCGTGCCGATTTGGGGCGGCCCCGAGGCCAGGGTCTCCCGATACAGGTTCCGGCCCAGGCTCTCCAGCCCGGCCGGGTTGGTGAACTGGACCAACTGGACCTGAAAGTTCTGGAGATTGCCGGCGCTTTGGGTGGTCACTTGGCCCGTGGGAGAGATTGTGACGGAGGTCGTCCCGGGCGGGATGGGTTGGAAGCCGTTTTGCAGGGGCAGCCCGTCGTTGGTGGTGATGCGGCCGGTGTTATCGGTCTTGAGGGCGCCATCGCGCGTGTAGGCGAGCGTGCCGTCGGGCATCTGGACCTCGAAAAACCCTTGGCCCTGGATCGCCACGTCCAATTTCTCGCCGGTCTGACTCAGCTCGCCCGTGGTGAAGACCTTCGAGGTGGAGATCAACTGGGAGCCGTGGCCGATCTGGATGCCGGTGGGAACCAAATTGCTCTGCCCCGCCTGGGCGCCGGCGGCACGCTCGGTCTGATAGAGCAGGTCTTGGAACTCGGCCTTGGTCTTCTTGTAGCCGGTGGTGTTCACGTTGGCCAAGTTGTTGGCGATAATGTCCAGGTTGACCTGCTGGGATTCCATCCCGGCGGCGGACGAATAGAGGGCTCGCAGCATAAGAAACGCGGAGACTAACTGGCGCCGGAGAGGTCGCGAATCGCCTGGCCCATCCGATCATCGTTCACTTGAATGAGGCGCTGATTGGCCTCGTAGCTTCGCATCGCCCCCAACAGACCGACCATCTCGGAGACGGGGGTGGTGTTGGCCCCTTCCAAGAAGCCTTGGCGCACGTTGGTTCCGGTGGCGTCCGTGGCTTGGGCGCTCAGCGAGTTGGCCTGGAAGTAACCACCCCCGAGATGGGTGAGGGCTTGGCGGTTTTTGAAATCGGTAAGTTTGAGCTGGCCGACCGGGGTGGCGCCTTCAGTGATGTGCCCGTCGGCGGTGATGGTGAGCACGCCGCGCTTGCGTGGGTCCAGTTGGATCGGCCCCCCCTGGCCTTGCACGGGATAGCCCTGCTTGGTCACCAACGCCCCCTGGGAGTTGACCTGAAACTCCCCATCCCGCGTGTAAGCCGAGCTCCCACTGGGCAGACCGACTTCGAAGAAGCCGTTGCCTTCGATGGCGACATCGGTCTCGACGCCGGTGGGGCGAAGCTGCCCGCTGGCGAAATCAATGCTCGAGTTGTCCTTGGGCAGCCCGAAATGCTGGTCCGGCGCCTGGGTGCCCGAGGTCTCCATCAAGCCCGCCTGGATCGACGAGAACGAGACGCTTTGGCGCTTGTAGCCCGGGATCGAGCTCGAAGCCAGGTTCTCGGCAATCGCATCCTGCCAACGCGAATTCGCGTCGAGAGCGGCGGCGGCCTGATACAAACTGACATTCATGGCAAGCCCTGGCGAGCAGCAGCCATGCCAGACGCTCAAACCTCCGGTTTTGCAACGGTTTCCACCACCCACGCCCGCCCGGAACGGAAAAACCTGCCACCTCTCGGAACGCCGTGAACAGCAGTTTAGAT
>JAJXTA010000324.1 GCA_021784265.1 bacterium
CTCTTGCTCCAGCGGGCCAAAGCGGGTAAACGCGTCGTCCATCTCAAAGGGGGCGATCCGTACGTCTTCGGACGAGGGGGCGAGGAGGCCGAAGCGTTGGCGGCGGCCGGCGTCCCTTTCGAGGTGGTTCCGGGCGTTTCCTCCGTCGTGGCCGCGCCCAGTTACGCCGGTATCCCCCTGACGCATCGCGCCCATTGTTCCGGGTTCACCGTCGTCACCGGGCACAAGGACCCCAGCGAGGAGGACAGCCGGGTGGACTGGGATCATTTGGCCCGCGACCGCGGCACGAAGGTGATCCTCATGGGGGCCGAGCGGATTGCGCGGCTCGCCGCGCGACTCCGAGCGGGTGGGGCAGCCGCCGACACCCCGGTGGCCATGATCCGCTGGGGGACCACCAGCCAGCAACAAACCGTGGTCGGCACCCTGGCCAATATCGCCGAACGCGCCGCCGCCGTCCAACTCAGCGCGCCCGTGGTGACGGTCATCGGCCAAGTGGTGTCGCTGCGCCAGACGCTCAACTGGTTCGAACGCCGGGCCCTCTTTGGCCAGCGGATCGTGGTGACCCGGGCACGGGACCAAGCCGGGGCCTTAACCGACCCGCTCCGCCGCTGTGGGGCCGAAGTGCTGGAGGTGCCGGTGATCAAGATCGGACCACCCACCCAGCATGAGCCCCTGGTCGAAGCCATCGCCGGCCTCAACGGCTACGACTGGATCATCTTCACCAGCGCCAACGGGGTCACCTCCTTCTTCACCTATTTCTTTCGGGCCTTCGAGGACCTCCGCGACATCGGCGGCGTGCGCATCGCGGCCGTGGGCCCGGCGACGGCGGCCAAGCTCGAGGAATTGCACCTCCGAGTGAACGTCATGCCCAAGGAGCACGTCGCCGCCCGCATCGTCAAGGCCCTCAGCGAATTTGAGAGCATCGAGAATTTGCGCATCCTCTTGTTGCGCGCCGAGGTCGCCACCCCGGAGCTGCCGCAGCTCCTGGAACACCAGGGCGGGATTGTGGACGATATCGCCTGCTACCAGACCGTCGCCGAGACCGGCGACTGGAACGGCGACGCCGCCCGCCTGCTCGCCACCGGCGCGGACTGGATCACCTTCACCAGCGGTTCGACGGTCGAACATTTTCACCGCCGCTTCGATCTGCCGGGGTTGATGCGCCGGTTTCCCGGCCTGCGGCTGGCCTCCTTGGGGCCGGAAACGAGCAAGGCCCTGGGGGCGCTGGCGCTCCCGCCGGCCGTCGAAGCGCAGCCGCATACGGTCGAAGGTTTGGTGGCGGCCCTGGTGAGCGCGGGTCCCCCGGCGAAGTAGCCGCCCCGGCGGCGCGGCGCATTCCCAGTTGCAGTTTACCCGGCCCTGGGCTACTTAAGCCCGCATGCGATTCATCGGTGGTGTCATCGAGAAGCTGCAGCGGCACCCCAAACGGATTGTCTTCCCCGAAGGCACCGAGCCGCGGGTGCTGCAAGCGGCGCGCCAGTTCTATTCGCTGCGCCTGGGCGCTCCCATTCTCTTGGGAGACCGCACCCGCATTAAGGAAGCCGCCGAGCGGCTGAACGTCTCGCTCGAGGGGGTGCGGATCATCAACCCGGCGGAGAGCGACCAACTGGGAGCCTTCACCCATCGCTACGAGCTCCTGCGGCGCTACAAGGGGATCAAAGAGACCGAAGCCCGCGAGGCGATGCTCAAGGAGAACTACTTCGGCGCCATGATGGTGGCCATGCACCAAGCTGATGGGCTCGTCTCCGGGACCAACGAAATCAGTGGCAGCGTCTTGCGCCCCCTCTTTCAGATCATCAAGGTCGCCCCCCAGACCACCACCGCCTCCAGTTGCATGGTCATGGAGGTCGAGGACTCGCGCTTTGGGGAAAACGGGGTCCTGTTCATGGCCGATTGCGGCGTCATCCCCGAGCCCACCGTCGAGCAACTGGCGGATATCGCGGTCTCGACCGCCCAACTGGCCCGCCAGCTCCTCAGCGTCCGGCCCCGGGTGGCCCTCCTCTCCTACTCGACCAAAGGGAGCGCGACCCACCCCTCGATTGGCAAGGTGCAGGCCGCGACCGCGCTGGCCCAGCGCAAGGCCGACGAGAAGCGCTTGCCGGCTGATTTCGACGGCGAACTGCAGGTCGATGCGGCCTTGGTGCCGGAAATCGCGGCCCGCAAGGTACCCTCGAGCAAGGTGGCCGGCCGCGCCAACGTCCTCATCTTTCCCGATCTCAACGCCGGCAACATCGGGAGCAAGTTGATCCAGCACATCTCGCGCGGCAACGCCTACGGGCAGATTCTGCTCGGGCTGGACCGCCCGGCGGCGGATGTCTCCCGCGGCTCCAGCGCCCACGATATCCTCGGGGTGGCGGCGATCGTTGGCGTCCAGACCGTCGAGCTGCCCCCGGGCCAGCCCCGCGAGCCGGGGACCTACCCCGCCGCGCTCGCGGCCCCGGCATGAACGCGGTGACCCCGCGGGTGTTCATCGCCGCCACCCGCCAGAACGACGGCAAGACCACGACCTCCCTGGGGTTGGTCAGCGCCTTGCAGCGCCTTTACCCCCGCATCGGCTACATCAAACCCGTCGGCCAACGCTTCGTCGAGGTGGACGAGCAGAAGATCGACGAGGACACGATCCTCATGGATCGGGTGTTCCGGCTCAACTGCCCCCTGGTCGATATGAGCCCGATCGCCGTGGAGCCCGATTTCACCCGACGCTACCTCGAGTCGGCCAACTACGACCTCCTGGTGAAGAAGATCCAGAAGGCCTTTGATCGGGTGGCCTGGGAAAAGGATTTCGTGCTGTGCGAAGGCTCCGGGCACGCCGGGGTCGGGTCGGTTTTCGACCTCTCCAACGCCCGGGTGGCGAAGCTGCTCGGCTCGAAGGTGGTCATTGTTTCCCAAGGCGGCATCGGCCGGCCCATCGACGAGGTCTCGCTCAACAAAGCCCTGTTCGACGCCGAAGGGGTCGAGATCGTCGGTGTCATTCTCAACAAGGTTTTGCCCGAGAAGCTCGCCTATATCACCGATTTCGCCCGGCGGGGGCTGGGTCGGCGGGGGCTGGAGCTGCTCGGGGTGCTCCCGCATCAGCACATGCTCTCCAAGCCGACGGTCGAGCTGATCCGGGAAGAGCTGGATGCCGAAGTCCTCAACCACGCCCGCCGCATCCACAACCTGGTGGATGAGGTCGTGGTCGGCGCGATGGGCGTGCCCCGGTCCATGCCGTTGTTCCGCCGGGGGGTGCTGGTGATCACGCCCGGGGACCGCGAGGACCTGGTGTTGGCGGCGGCGACAACCCGGTTTACCCAACCGGCCGACGGCCTCGCCGGCATCGTCCTCACCGGCAACGTCCGGCCCTCGGCGGGGGTCCTGGAGATTCTGCAGGAGGTCTCCTTCCCGGTCCTGCTGGCGGAAGAGGATAGTTATGTCGTGGCCTCCAAAGTCCACGACCTGATCGTCAAGACCCGCCCCGGCGATACCGAGAAGATCGAGCTGATCCGCGACTTGGTGGCCAAGCACGTGGATGTCGAGAAGATCCTCGGCCGACTCTAATGCGCGCGCGTTCCGCTCCCGCCCCGTTGCTGGTTCGGTTAAACCCGGGACTGGCCGGCCTGCCGGTCTATCAACCGGGCCGCCCCATCGAGGAGGTCGCCCGCGAGCTGGGCCTCCCCCCGGAGCGGGTCATCAAGCTCGCCTCCAACGAGAACCCGCTGGGCCCCGGGCCGCGCGCCCGCGCCGCCCTGCGCCGCTTTCTGCCCCACGTCCACCGCTACCCGGACGGCAACGCCTATTACCTCAAGCGCCGCTTGGCCGCGCACCTCGAGGTCACCCCGGGCCACCTGATCCTCGGCAACGGTTCCAACGAAATCCTCGAGTTCGTCGGTCACGCGGCGATCGCCCCCGGGTCCGAGGTCGTCGTTTCCCAATACTGCTTTGCCGTTTATCCCATCGTCACCCACCTCTTCGGGGGCCAGTTGGTGGTGGTACCCGCCCGGGAGTACGGGCACGATCTCGCCGCCCTCCGGCGGGCGATCACCCCGCGGACCAGCGTGGTGTTCGTCGCCAACCCAAACAACCCCACCGGCACGATTGCCCCGGCCGACGCCGTCCTCCGGTTGGTCAGGTCCGTGCCCCCGCACGTCCTCCTGGTCATGGACGAGGCCTATTGGGAATTTGTTCCCCACCCGGTGGACCTGCTCCCGGTGATCCGCGCCGGCAACCGACCCAACCTGCTGTTGACGCGGACCTTTTCGAAGATCCACGGCCTGGCCGGCTTGCGGCTGGGCTATGGCATCGGCCACCCGGACCTCGTGGCGGCACTCGAGAAGGTCCGGCAACCGTTTAACATCAACGCCCTGGCCCAGACGGCGGCGTTGGCCGCGCTGGACGACCGGACCCATGTCCGACGCACCCGCGCCAACAATGTCGCCGGCCTGCGTTTGTTTGCCGCGGCCTTCCATCGGCTCGGACTGGAGTTTATGCCCTCCGCCGCCAATTTCATCCTCGTGCGTGTGGGGGAGGGGGACAAGGTGTTTAGCGCCTTGCAGCGCCAGGGCGTCATCGTCCGGCCGATGCGCGCCTACGGTTTGCCCGAGTGGATCCGTATCTCCATCGGGCGGCCCGCCGAGAACGCCCGGTGCCTGGCCGGCCTGCGCCGGGTGCTTGGCTTAGCACCGCGCCGCTAGTCCCGCTCCCACGCCGCGGCGGTCCTATGGCGCGAGGCCAACGGGGCGGCAGGCGATGGGCCGCGCACCCCACGCGGCCCCCCCGCCACCGAACAAAGCAACCTCGCTGGCGTCAGGTTCACGTATATGACGGGCCATCCCTTGGCATCAGGAGCCCTGCGGCGCAGGACGTGCTCTTAGGACCTGAAGGAGCTAGAGCGGA
>JAJXTA010000325.1 GCA_021784265.1 bacterium
TACCCCGCAACAAGCCTTGACGCTGCTCAACGACCCGACGTTCGTGGAGGCCGCGCGCGTCTTTGCCGCCCGCCTGCTGGAGGCGCAAACCAAGTCCGACGCGGCCCGGCTCAACTTGGCCTTCGAGGAAGCGTTGGCGCGGCCGATTCGCGCGAACGAGGAGGTTTCACTCGCGAAGTTCCTGGCCGCCCAGCGCGCGCATTACGAGGCCGAGGGTGCCGAGGCCCGCAAAGTGCTAAAGGTGGGTTTGGCGCCGGCGCCGACGAACCTCGACGCCCGCGAGCTGGCCGCTTGGACCTCGGTGGCGCGCGTGATTCTCAACCTGAACGAAACCATCACCCGTTACTGAGTCTGCGCTATGTCGGAACCATCGAAGCTTCACCTGGACGCCCGCACGTTTCAACTGAGCGTCAATCGCCGCGCCTTTTTGGGCCACGCGGCCTATGGTCTGGGCGGGTTGGCCTTGGCGTGCCTGTTGGACCCTGGGCTGCTGCGCGGCGCCCCGGCCGAGGCGCCCGTCGGGCGCTGGGAGGGCGTGGTGCATCCGCCGCACTTCCCGATCCGCGCCAAGCGAGTGATCCATCTCTGCATGGCCGGCGGGCCGTCGCACCTGGAGAGTTTCGACTACAAACCCGAACTGAAGCGTTTGAACGGCCAGCCGTTTCCGGACTCGTTCACCAAGGGCCAGCAACTGGCGCAGTTGCAGAACACCAAGCTGAAAGCGCGCGGCCCCTTCTGCGAGTTCAAACCGTGGGGCGCGTGTGGTCAGCAGATCTCGAGGTTGTTCCCCCACATCGGCGGTATCGCCGACGAGATCTGCGTGATCCGCTCCCTCCACACCGAGCAGATCAATCACGACCCGGCCCACGCTTTTATGAACACGGGCACCCGGCTCAAGGGCCGGCCCAGTATGGGCTCCTGGCTGCTCTACGGGCTGGGGGCGGAGACGGAGGAGTTGCCGGGGTTTGTGGTGTTGACTTCCGCCGGCCGGTCCGGCCTGCAGCCGATCTCCGCCCGCCAGTGGTCGAGCGGGTTCCTCCCGAGTCGTTTTCAGGGGATCCTCTTCCAATCCAAAGGCGACGCCGTCCACTATGTGGGCAACCCGGAAGGGGTGTGCCAGAGCACCCAGCGGCAAGTGATCGAGGAGGTCAACCGCCTCAACGGGCTGCGGGCCGAAGCGCAGCCTGACCCCGAAATCCAGACGCGGATCAGCCAGTACGAAATGGCGTTCCGAATGCAGACCTCGGTGCCGGAACTGACGGATTTCCGCAAGGAATCCCCGGCGACGCTCGACCTCTACGGGGTCCAGCACCCCGGGGATGGCAGCTTTGCCTCCAACTGTCTGATGGCGCGGCGGCTGGCGGAGCGCGGGGTCCGCTTCATTCAGTTGTACCACCGGGCCTGGGACCACCACAGCGAGATCGAAAAGGACATGCCCGGGGCGGCGCAAGACGTCGATCAGGCCTGCGCGGCCCTGATCCAAGACCTTAAGCAGCGTGGCTTGCTCCAGGACACCCTGGTGATCTGGGGCGGAGAATTCGGGCGCACGCCGATGGGGCAGGGGTCCGGTCGGGACCACCATATCCTGGCCTTCTCGGTCTGGATGGCGGGCGGGGGCATCAAGGGTGGGATGAGCTGGGGCCAGACCGACGAGCTGGGCTATCACTATGTCGATAACGACCAGGCGATGGATGTCCACGATCTCCACGCCACCATGCTCTACCTCTGCGGGATCGACCACACCCGGCTCACGTATCGCTTCCAAGGGCGCGACTTCCGTCTCACCGACGTGGGCGGTCACATCGTCAAGGGCATTGTGGCCTAAGCGCCCCAATTCGTTAATTCGATAACGTTCATCGTATTCAGGAAGTGGGGCACCCGGGCCGGGTGGTGGTCGGGCGCGGGCCCAGCGGGAGCGGCGACCTCGGTTTGGGTCCGCCCGGCGAAGGCTCAAGGCCGAGAGCCAGGCGCCGGGTTGCCGCGCCCGGTCCGTACGCAAAAAGGCGAGGCTGGCCTGAGCCAACCTCGCCCGTGCAGTGGGCGGTTCAGAGTGTGAACCGCCTGCGGCTTAGTAATCCATGTCGCCGCCCATCCCACCGTGCGGGCCGCCTGCCGGGGGCTTCTTCTCCTTCTCCGGAATCTCGGTGACGAGACACTCGGTGGTCAGGAGCAGGCCGGCGATCGAAGCGGCGTTCTGGAGGGCCGTGCGGGTGACCTTCTTGGGATCGACGACGCCCGCCTTGACCAGGTCCTCATAGGTGTTGGTCGAGACGTTGTAACCGTCGTTGCCCTTGCGGCGCTTGACTTCCTCGACCACGATCGAGCCCTCGACGCCGGCGTTGTCGGCCAAGGCGTGGGTCGGGTATTCGATCGCCCGTTTGACGATGTCCAGGCCGATCTTCTCGTCCCCCTCGAGCTTGAGGTTCTCCAGCGGGGACAAGCAGCGGATCAGGGCGACGCCGCCGCCAGGGACGATGCCTTCCTCGACCGCGGCGCGGGTGGCGTGGAGGGCGTCCTCGACCCGGGCTTTTTTCTCTTTCATCTCGGTCTCGGTCGCGGCGCCGACGTTGATGACCGCCACGCCGCCGGCGAGCTTGGCCAGCCGTTCCTGGAGCTTCTCCCGGTCGTAGTCGGAGGTGGTCTCCTCGATCTGGCGGCGAATCTGGTTGATCCGGCCTTGGATTTCGGAGGGTTTGCCGTTGCCTTCGACGATGGTGGTGTTTTCCTTGTCAACGACGATGGACTTGGCGCGGCCGAGGTCCTCGAGCTGGAGGTTCTCCAGCTTGAGGCCGAGGTCTTCGGTGATGCACTTGCCGCCGGTGAGGATGGCAATATCCTCGAGCATGGCCTTGCGGCGGTCGCCGAAGCCCGGGGCCTTGACGGCGCAGCAGTTGAGCGTGCCGCGGATGCGGTTGACCACCAGGGTGGCCAGGGCCTCGCCCTCGACCTCCTCGGCGATGATCAACAGCGGCTTGCCCACCTTGGCGATCCGCTCCAGGATGGGGAGCAGGTCCTTGAGGCTGCTGATTTTCTTCTCGTAATTGAGGATGTAGGCGTCCTCCAGCTTGGCCTCCATGGTCTCGGTGCTGGTGACGAAGTACGGGGAGAGATAGCCCTTATCGAACTGCATCCCCTCGACCACCTCGAGGGTGGTCTCGATGGACTTGGCCTCCTCGACGGTGATGGTGCCGTCTTTGCCCACCTTGTCCATCGCGTCGGCGATGATCTCGCCGATGGTGGTGTCCCAGTTGGCCGAGACGGTGGCCACTTGTTTGATCTCTTCCTTGTCCTTGACCTTCTTGGCGATCTTGTCCAGGTGGGCCACCGCGGTTTCCACCGCCTTCAAGATGCCGCGCTGGATGCCGATGGGGCTGGCGCCGGCGGTGACGAACTTCAGGCCCTCGCGATAGATGGCGTGGGCCAAGACCGTCGCCGTCGTCGTGCCGTCGCCGGCGGCGTCGCTGGTCTTGCTGGCGACCTCGCGCACCATCTGGGCGCCCATGTTCTCGAACGCGTCTTCCAGCTCGATTTCCTTGGCCACCGTGACGCCGTCCTTGGTCACCGTGGGGGAGCCGAACTTCTTGTCGAGGACCACGTTGCGGCCTTTGGGGCCGAGGGTGGCCGCGACCGCCTTGGAGAGTTTCGCCACGCCCTTGAGGAGGGTCTGGCGCGCGGTTTCATCGAAGATGAGTTGTTTTGCTGCCATAGATCAGTGAGTAGAATTGGGGTTCAGAGGTTATTGAATGATGGCCAGGATGTCGTCGGAGTTCAGGATCTTGTACTCCTTGTCATCCAGCTTGACTTCGGTGCCGCCGTACTTGCTGATCAGCACCCGGTCGCCGACCTTGACCTCGAACGGGATTTTCTTGCCGTCGTCGTCGGTCTTGCCGGTGCCCAGGGCGCGAATGACGGCCTCGGTGGGCTTCTCCTTGGCGGAATCAGGAATGATGATGCCGCCTTTCTTAACTTCCTTCTCTTCGACGGGTTCAGCCAAAACCCGGTCGCCGAGGGGTTTAACGTTCAGTGCCATACTGTGTTGTCTGTTGCTTAGTTGTTCGGTTGGATTGATGAATCAACTCCCGCCGCACCCGCTGCGGGAAAATCTGGTCGTTGCGTTCGGGCGGGGACGGGCCCACCGCCCTGGTCCGGCCGGCTGGCGCTAGGGTTTCTTTTCATCCACGACCTCGGCATCGATGATGGGGCCCTGCTCCTCCTTGGCGGCGCCGCCCTTGCTGGCGCCCTCGTCGGGGGCGGGGCCGGCGGCGGCCTTGCCGGCGCGCGCCTTTTCCGCGGCGGCCTTATAGAGCTCGCCGGAGACCTGCTGCCAGGCTTCGTTGAGCTTCTCCCCGGCCGCCTTGATGGCGCCCAGGTCGCCGCCTTTGAGGGCTTCTTTGGCCGCGGCGACCGCCTGCTCGATCTTGCTCTTGTCGCCGCCGCTGATCTTGTCGGCGTTTTCCTTGAGCATCTTCTCGGAGCGGTACACGGCATTGTCGGCCTCATTCCGCGCCTCCGTTTCGTCGCGCTTTTGGCGGTCTTCGTCGGCGTGGGCCTCGGCGTCCTTGCGCATGCGCTCGACCTCATCCTTGGAGAGGCCGCTGCTGGCGGTGATGGTGATCTTCTGCTCTTTGCCGGTGCCGAGGTCCTTGGCGCTGACGTGGAGGATGCCGTTGGCGTCGATGTCGAAGGTGACCTCAATCTGCGGCACGCCGCGCGGGGCGGGCGGGATGTCGGTGAGGTGGAACTTGCCGATGGTCTTGTTATCGCGGGCCATCTGGCGTTCGCCCTGGAGCACGTGAATCTCCACGCCCGGCTGGCTGTCGGAGGCGGTCGAGAAGATTTCCGACTTGCGCGTGGGAATGG
>JAJXTA010000326.1 GCA_021784265.1 bacterium
TACAGCGGATTACGGAGTTCTGACCCTCTTGATTCAACTCCGCTACGCGCCGCTCGGTTGGTTCAAGATCCCGGCGGCGTGCTTCTTCCCCGTGCCCGGTGTGGATTCGGCCTGTGTGACCCTCCGCCGGCGTTCCGTGCCGCTCCTGCCGGTGGGGCTGGAGCAGCAGTTCACGACGATCGTGAAGCGGAGCTTTGGTCAACGGCGCAAGATGCTTGGCAAGCTTTTGCGGGGGACCTGGCCGGCGGAGCAGGTGGCCGCCGCTTTCACGCGGCTCGGGCTGCCGGAGCAGGCGCGCGCCGAGACGTTGAGCCTGACGCAATTCGTGGGACTCACCGGCCTTTTGTTGCCAACTCGCCCGGAGCCGCCTAGCCTGCCGCGGTTGTGACTCGCCCCACGGCCCTCAACAAGGACGTTGGTCCTGACCCCGGCCAGGCCGCCGGGGGAGCCGCAGCTCGCCCTCATGCCCACCCCTGAACCGATACCGGCCGAGGAGACCTTCGACGTGGTCAATGAGCGCGATGAGGTGATCGGCCAGGCCGCGCGCGCGGAGGTTCATCGGCGGGGCCTCCGGCATCGGGCCGTGCATGTCTTGGTGTTCAACCAGCAGGGGGAGTTATTCCTCCAGAAGCGCTCGCGCACGAAAGATTGTTTCCCCGGCGCCTGGGATTCTTCGGCGTCGGGGCACTTGGCTGCCGGGGAAGGTTACGATGCGTGCGCGGTGCGGGAGCTGGAGGAAGAGCTGGGTTGGCGGGCGCGTGTGCCCCCGGAACGGCTCTTCAAGATCGAGGCCTGCGCCGCGACCGGCCAGGAGTTCGTGTGGGTTTATCGCTGCCAGGCTGAAGGGCCGTTTCTGCTGCACCCAGAGGAGATCGAGACCGGCGGTTGGTTCGCGCCGGAGGCGGTCAGCGACCGGCTGCGGCGGGAGCCCCGGGAGTTTGCGGGCTCCGTGCCGCTCATTTGGAGCCGCTGGCTGGCGTGGGAGCAGGCTCACAGGCGCGGCGGCGCTCGAGGCTGAGGAGGACCCAGCGGATTGATGAACTCGAACCACTCTCTCTCGCTGCGATCGGGCGCGGCCAGATCCATCCGCCGCCCGCGAGCCGACGCCCGGGCGGCCCTGGCCCTGGGGCTGTTGGCGCTCTGGCTGGTCGGCTGCGTGACCCGCCCCGACCCGCCCCTGGCGCGGTTCGAGTTTCGCCGCCCGGAGATGGGGATGCCGTTCCGGCTCGTCCTCTACGCGCCCAACCCCGCCGTCGCCCAGGCCGCCGCCGAGGCCGCTTTCGCCCGGATCAGCCAGTTGAATGAAATCATGAGTGATTACGAGGACGAGAGCGAGTTAAGCCGGCTCTCGCGGACCGCGGGCTCAGGCCGGAGCGTCCCGCTGAGTCCGGACCTCTGGAAGGTGCTGGCGCGGGCGCAGGAGATCTCTACGCTCAGCGACGGGGCGTTTGACGTGACGGTGGGGCCGTACGTCAACCTCTGGCGGCGGGCTCGCCGGGAGCGGGAGTTACCCTCACCGGACCGGCTGGCCCAGGCCGGCCGGGCCGTGGGTTATCGGCATCTGGTGTTGGACCCACGAACCCACAGCGCCCAACTGCTCGTGCCGCACATGCGGCTGGATTTGGGCGGCATCGCCAAAGGCTACGCGCTCGAGGAAGCCATCAAGGTCGTGCGGGCGCGCGGGGTGACCCGGGCCCTGATCACGGGCGGGGGCGACATGATGGCCTGGGACCCCCCGCCGGGCAAAGCGGGTTGGCGGATCGAGCTGGCGCCACTGGACGTGACCAACGCGCCCCCGGCGCGCTTCGTCGCCCTGCGCCGCGAAGCCTTGACCACCTCGGGCGATTTGTTCCAGCGGTTGGAACTCGGGGGCCGGCGTTACTCGCACATTGTCGATCCCCGCACCGGCATTGGGCTGACCGACCACAGCCTGGTGACCATCATTGCCCGCGACGCGACGTCGGCCGATGGCTTTTCCAAGGTCGTCAGCGTCCTCGGGCCGGCGGCGGGCTTGCGGCTCGTGGCGGCCCAGCCCCAGGTGGCCGCCTGCGTCGTGCGCCAGCCGGGGGACCGCCTCGAAACCCAAGAGACCAAGGGATTCTGGCGGCACCTCGAGCCGGGCCGCCGCTAAGGGGCTGGGCGAGGCTGGTTCATTTCCCAGTTGCGAACCCGGCCGGCTGGGGTATCTTGAGGCTGTGGATTGGCAACAAAGTGCGGCGTTAGGGATCGTGGTGTCCACCGCGGCGGTGATGGGCTGGGCCAAGGTGCGTGCCCGGAAGGCCCGGCTGGGGGGGGCGGGGCACTGTGGCGGCTGCCTGAGCCATTCCGCGGGTGGTTCGCAAACCAGTATCGTGTTTCACGCCCGCAAGGGAGAGCGGCCGCGCATTATCTACCGGCCGCGATAAACTCCCTTGAAACCGCCCCCAACCTGTATTACTTTCCCCCCACATCATGGCAGTGAACAAAGTTTGCGCGACCCTTCACTTTACCAAGCGATCTCACGTCACGGGTAGTCGTGAAGCCTCGTCGGAAGCCTCGTGGACGCCCAACACGGATGTGTACCGGACCGACGACGGGCTGGTGATCAAGGTGGAGCTGGCGGGCATGCGCAAGGAGGATCTGGAACTGACGGTCGAGGGCAACCAGTTGCGGATCAGCGGTCACCGGCATGATTGTTGCCGCGCCCCCAAATGCAAGTTCGTGCTGATGGAGATCAACTACGGACCTTTTGAAAGCGTGATCGAGATGCCTCCGGGCTATGATTTGGGCAACGCCAAGGCCAGTTACCAGAACGGCTTTCTGCGGGTGGATGTTCCGGTGCTGGCGCCCCTCCCGGCCCAGCCGTTTTCCGTGCCGATTGCTTCCGAGAATAGCTGATTTGGAGTGAACCTTTTCGCTGTCGGGCGCGTCTAACCCACAGACTAGCCGGCCAGCACCATGCCCGACACCGAGTTAATCAACATCCTGGGCACGCCGCCAGGAACGCCTGAGCTCCCCGCCCCCAAGGCGAATCCGAAATCCCTGCCGGAGGTCCTGCCCATCCTCGGCTTGTCGGACATCGTCATCTTTCCCGGCATGGTGGTGCCGCTGCTGGTCGAGGCCGCGCCGAGCATTCGGTTGATCGATGACGTCGTGGCGGGCGACCGGTTTGTGGGGTTGGTGCTGCAAAAGCGGCCGGAGGTGGACAACCCCGCGCCCGAGGACTTGTGGGAGGTAGGGTGTGCGGGCCGAATTCTGCGGATGCTCAAGTTCCCCGACAACACCGTGCGGGTGCTGGTCGAGGGGTTGCGCCGGTTTCGCATCAGCCGCTTTGAGACGCGCGACCCCTACCTGCGCGCGGCCTGCGAGGTGCTGAAGGACACCGGCGAGGACTCGCTGGAGGTCACCGCGTTGCTCCGCAGTGTCCGCGATGAGTTCGAGGAGATCATCGAGTTGTCGCCCGCCTTGGCCGATCAGGTCAAGGTAGCCACGCTGAACACGGATGATGCCGGGCGCTTGGCCGACTTGGTCACGGCCAACCTGAACGTCAGCCTGGACGAACGCCAGCGGCTGCTGGAAATCTCGGTGGTGAAGGAGCGGCTGACCCGGCTTTTGCCGTTGCTGGCCCGGGAACTGGAGGTCCTCAAGCTCGGCTCGAAGATCCAGAAAGAAGTGACCTCCTCGATGTCCAAGAGCCAGCGCGATTTTTACCTGCGCGAGCAGATCCGCGCGATCCAACGCGAGTTGGGCGAGGGGGACAGCGCCGGGACGGAACTGGACGGTTTGCGCGAGCAGATCGAGAAAGGGCTCCTGCCGGCGGAAGCCAAGCAGGTGGCGCTCAAGGAGTTGGAGCGGCTCAAGCAGATGCCGCCCGTGGTGGCCGAGTACACCGTGTCGCGCAACTACCTGGACTGGCTGGTGAACTTGCCCTGGTCCAAGAGCACCGAGGACAAGCTCGACCTGGGCGAAGCGGAACGGATTCTCAACACCCAGCACTATGGGCTGACCAAGGTGAAGGACCGCTTGGTGGAGTTTCTGGCGGTGATGAAATTGCGCCAGCAAATCAAAGGCCCGATCCTCTGCCTGGTGGGACCGCCGGGCGTGGGCAAGACCTCCCTCGGCAAGAGCGTGGCCGACGCGCTGGGGCGCCGGTTCGTCCGTTTCGCCCTCGGGGGCATGCGGGATGAGGCGGAAATCAGGGGCCACCGGCGGACGTACGTGGGGGCCTTGCCGGGGCGGATCCTCCAGAGCCTCCGCCGGGCCGAGAGCAATAATCCGGTGATGCTACTGGACGAGCTGGACAAAGTGGGGGCGGATTTCCGCGGCGATCCGGCCTCCGCCTTGTTGGAAGTGCTGGACCCGGAACAGAACTCGACCTTCACCGATCATTACCTGGACCTGCCCTTCGACCTGTCGCGGGTCTTATTCATCACCACCGCCAACTGGCTGGAGCCGGTGCACCCGGCGTTGCGCGATCGGCTGGAGGTCATCGAGTTGCCCAGTTATACGACCGAGGAGAAACTTCAGATCGCCAAACACCACTTGGTCCCGCGCCAACTCGCCGAACACGGGCTCAAACCCAAGCTGGTTCGCCTCCCCGACGCGACGCTGACGCGCCTGATTCAGGACTACACCCGGGAGGCGGGGGTGCGGCAGTTGGACCGGGAGATCGCCGCCCTGGCCCGCAAGGCCGCGCGGCATCTGGTGAAACACCCCTCCCTGCTGCGGCCGATCGCGCTGCGCCCGGAGTTGCTGAAGGACTATCTTGGGCCGGTGCGGTTTCTGCCCGAGAGCGCGGAACACATCACCGAGTGTGGCATTGCCACGGGTTTGGCCTGGACTCCGGTGGGCGGAGTGATCCTGTTCATCGAGGCGGCCCGG
>JAJXTA010000327.1 GCA_021784265.1 bacterium
GGATGACCCAAGCCTCGCGGTCCCCTCGGCCGCGCAGCTCGCCCAACGGGCCGAGATTCGCCGGCAGGTCACGGCGCTGGAGGACCAGTTGCGCCACGAGGATCCGGACCTGCCGACCCGCCAGGCGGCCTGGGAACAGGCCGTGCGCGGGCGGCGGGGCGACTGGCAGGTGCTCACCCCGGACACCTGGTTTGGCGGCAACGGCGCGAAGTTTGAAAAGCAGGACGATGAGTCGCTGTTGAGCACGGGCTCGAATCCCCCGGACTCCACCTACGTGGTCACGGTCCGGACCCACCTCCAGCACCTCAGCGGCTTCCGCTTGGAGGCCTTGACCGACCCGAACCTGCCCCGCTTCGGTCCCGGGCGCTCGAAGACCGGGAACTTCGTGCTGTCGGAGTTCAAGGTGGAGGCGACGCCATTAGACGCGCCCAGCCGGACCAACGAGGTGGCGTTGCGGCATGCTACCGCCGATTTTTCGCAGCCCGACTTCCCGGTGACCAACGCGATTGACGGCGATGTCAAGACGGGGTGGGCGGTGGACGCCGGCCCCGGGCGCCTGAACCAGAATCGCAAAGCGGTGTTCGAAACCAAGGAGGACGTGGGCGCCGCCTCGGGCACCCTCCTGACCTTCACGCTGCAGCAGAAGTTCGGCCAGGAACACACGCTGGGCCGGTTCCGCCTCAGCGCCACCACCGCCGCCCGCCCGCTGGAAGCGGACCCGGTACCGAGCCAGGTGCGCGAGATGTTGTCCGTCCCGCCCGGGCAACGCACCCCGGAACAAGCCCGCGCGATCTTCAGCGTGTTCCGCCTGACCGACCCCAAGTGCGCCAAGGTCAACCAAGCCATCGACAAGCTGATGGACGGCTGGCCGTCGGGTCCCACCACCCTCGTGCTGCTGGAGCGGAAGCATCCCCGGGTTACCGCGATCTTAAAGCGCGGCCAATGGAATCAGCCAGGGGAGGTGGTCACACCCGGGGTGCCGGCCATCCTCCCGCCCCTGCCCAAGGGGGCCCCGTTGAACCGCCTGACGCTCGCCCACTGGTTAGTGGACCGGGAGAATCCATTGGTCGCCCGGGTGATCGTGAACCGGGTCTGGCAGGCCTATTTCGGCGAGGGCCTGGTAACGACGCCGGAGGACTTCGGGATGCGCGCCGACCCTCCCTCGCATCCGGAACTGCTCGACTGGCTCGCGTGCGAACTCATGGACCGGGGCTGGAGCATCAAGGCCATCCATCGGCTCATTGTTCACTCCGCCACCTACCAGCAAGACTCGCGCCTCACGCCGGCCCTGGCGGCGCGGGACCCGTACAACCGCCTCCTGGCGCGCGGCCCGCGGTTCCGCGTCGAGGCCGAAACGGTGCGGGACATCGCGCTGGCGGCCAGCGGGCTGCTGAGCCCCAAAATCGGGGGTCCGAGCGTCTATCCGCCCATCCCCGACGGCGTCCTCAGCCTGGGCTACGGCAGCCCAATGCCCTGGCCCACCAGCACCGGCGAGGACCGCTACCGCCGGGCCATGTACACCTTTTGGAAGCGGTCGGTTCCCTACCCGAGCTTGCTGATTTTCGACGCCCCCAACGCGGACGTCGCCTGCGCGCGCCGGGTCCGCTCCGACACCCCGCTGCAAGCCCTCACCACCCTCAATGATACGGTCTTCGAGGAGGCGGCCCAGGCCCTGGCCTTGCGCGTGTGGAGGGAGGGCGGGCCGAGCAGCCGCGACCGGGTCATCTACGCCTTCCGGCTCTGTGTGGGCCGCAAACCCACCCGGGCCGAGCTGCACGAGGTGCTGGGCCTGCTGAACGAGTATTGGGACTACTTCGAGAACCGCACCGCCGCCGCCGTCGAGGTCGCCGCGCCGGATCGCCGGCAGCCGCCGCCGGACGTGAACCTGCACCGGGTGGCGGCCTGGACGCTGGTCGCCCGGGTTCTCCTGAACTTGGACGAAACCATCACCAACGAGTAACATGCCTATGAACCAAGATTATCATCAGGAGCTCCGCCGGGAGGCGGCCAAGTTCATCTCCCGCCGCTGGTTCTTTCGCGAATGCGGCGTGGGCTTGGGGGCGATGGCGCTGGCCTCCTTGCTCGGCGAAACCTCCGCCCGCGGCGCCGGGGCCAAGCTCGAGCTCCCCGACCCGCTCCTGCCGAAAGCCCCGCACTTCGCCCCCAAGGCGAAGCACGTGATCTACCTGTTCCAGGCCGGGGCGCCGAGCCAGCTCGACCTGTTCGATTACAAGCCCACGCTGCGGCAGTATGACGGCAAACCGGTGCCGGCCTCGGTGGTGCGAGGGCAGGAGTATGCTTTTATCAAGCCTGACGCCGCTCTGTTCGCCACCCAGTTTCAGTTCCAGCGGCACGGGCAAAGCGGCGCCGAGCTCTCCGAGGTGTTGCCCGGGCTGGCGGGGGTGGTGGACGACGTGGCGATTGTCCGGTCCATGACCACCGACGCCTTCAACCATGCCCCGGGCCAAATCCTGATGAACACCGGCTCGACCCAGTTTGGCCGGCCCGCGATGGGGGCATGGGTCACTTACGGCCTGGGGAGCGAATCCCGGGACCTGCCGGGGTTCGTGGTGCTGAGCTCCGCCGGCGGCACCAGTGGCGGAGCCTCGAACTGGGGTTGCGGCTTCCTGCCCACGGTGTACCAGGGGGTCCCTTTCCGCCGCAGCGGCGACCCGATTCTTTCGCTCTCTGATCCCGCGGGCATCACCCGCCAAATGCAGCGCCGCTCGCTCGACACGCTTAAGCGGCTGAACCTCCAGCACCTCCAGGCCACCGGCGATCCCGAGATCGCCACGCGCATCAACGCCTTCGAGATGGCCTTCCGGATGCAGACCAGCGCCCCGGAACTCATGGACCTGCGCAAGGAACCGAAGGAGGTCCTCGAGATGTACGGCGCCGAACCGGGCAAGAGCAGCTTTGCCAACAACTGTCTATTGGCCCGCCGCCTCGTCGAGCGCGGGGTGCGCTTCGTGCAGCTCTTCCACGAGGCCTGGGACCACCATAGCGACGTGACCGGCGGGGTCCGGACCCAGGCTGGCCTCACGGACAAAGCCAGCGCCGCTCTGGTCAAGGACCTCAAGCAACGCGGCTTGCTCGACCAGACCCTGGTGGTATGGGGCGGGGAATTTGGGCGCACCCCGATGGTGGAGAACAACCCGGACGTGGGACGGAAGCTGGGGCGGGACCATCACCCCCAGGCCTTCACCATGTGGCTGGCCGGCGGCGGCATCAAGCCGGGCATCACCCTGGGCAAAACCGATGAGATCGGGTTTCACGTGGTCGAGGATAAGGTCCATGTCCATGACCTCCACGCCACGCTCCTGCATCTCTTGGGCTTCGATCATACCCGCCTCACCTATCGCTTCCAGGGCCGGGACTTCCGGCTCACGGACGTGGCGGGTGAAGTCGTGCGCCAACTCTTGGCCTGAGCCGCCGACCCGAGGCGGGATTCGGCCTCCACGCGGGCGTCGCCGGTGCGGTGCTCAGGGCCGGGGCCACGCGGCTAATCGGGCCGCTCAAAGAATCGGCTTAACGTCCGCACGCGGTGGACCAGATACCCCACCGCCGCCCCGGTCACCGCGAGCGAAACCAGCGACAGCAGGTGCCAGTTGAGCGGTTCCAGCCTCCCGTCGCGCCACCTTGACCAGCAGCCGGGCCGCCGCCTTGCCATCCTCCCCGAGGGCGCGGCCGGGCGCCTTCGCCTGCGCCAGGCTCGGCCCGTCGATGTACTGCATGCTGAAGTAATGGTGCCCCTCATGGACGCCGACTTCGTAGATCCTCACGATGTTCGGGTGCTCGAGAATGGCGGCGGCCTCCGCCTCGGCGCGGAACCGCCGCACCTCCGCGTCGCTCGCGAACTGGCCCTTGAGGATCATCTTGAGCGCGACCACGCGATTGAGACTCACTTGCCGCGCGCGGTACACCACGCCCATGCCGCCGTGGGCGATCTCCGCCAACAACTCGTAATCGCCGCAGCAACGACCTTCCGGTCGCGCCGCCCCCGACGCCGAGCTGGTGGGGTCGCTGGGCAGCGTCGGCAGTGCGCCGGGAGGGTACTCGTTCGGCTCCATTCAACGAGGGGATGAAGTCAGCCGCGCGCTCCGGCTTTGACACACCCCGGCCCAAGCGCTATTCCCTAGTCCACGATTCGAACACGATCAACCAGCGCGTGGACCTGAGCAATGCCGAAAGTGATGAAGGACAAATGGGTGGTGATCACGGGCGCCTCGAGCGGCTTCGGCGCCGCCGCCGCCCGGGCGTTTGGGGCCGAGGGTGCGCACGTACTCGTTGGCGCACGCCGGGTTGATCGGCTGGCGGCGGTGGCCGCCGCGGCGCGCGCCAGCGGCGCGCCCAGCGCCCAATACCACGTCCTGGACGTGGGGCACACCGCCAGCGTCGAGGCCTTCGTCACCTGGACGCGCACGGTCACGGCGGGAGTCGATGTCTTGGTCAACAACGCCGGCGGCGCGTTGGGTTTGGAGCCGGTGGCCTCGGGTCGCGACGAGGATTGGGAGGCGATGCTGCAAACCAATGTCTTAGGCGTCCTGCGGATGAGCCGCGCGCTGCTCCCCCTCATGCGGGCGCGGCCCGGTGGGCTGCTGCTGAATATCGGCTCGGTGGCGGGGCGAGTGGCGTACGAAGGCGGGGCGGCGTATTGCGCCGCCAAGGCGGGCGAGCTGCAAATCACCCGGGCCCTCCGGCTCGAGCTCTGTGGGACGGGGCTGCGAGTGGCCACCATTGATCCTGGCTTGGCGGAGACAGAGTTCTCGGTCGTCCGGTTCCACGGAGATGCGGCACGGGCCCGGCGGGTTTACGACGGGGTGGAGCCGCTCACCGCGGACGACGTGGCCCAAGCGATG
>JAJXTA010000328.1 GCA_021784265.1 bacterium
CAAGTGGCAAGTGGCAAGGGGCGAGGGGCAAGTGGCAAGTGGCAAGGGAAGCCACCCGCCTTGCCCGGCCTTCCCGCCGGGCCGCAGATAGCTCCTTTCGGCCCGCAGATACATCCTTTTGCCGCGCAGATAGCTCCTTTTCCCCTTCCGATACCTCCTCGAAACGCCGCTGGAAGGCCTGCCCGGGCCGTTCCGGGGGTTATCGGAGGGGAATCGAGTGAACCACGACGCCCGGGAAGGACGCCCGGAAGGGTTGAACCACCAAGGGCACCACCCCCGGAAGGGGCACCAAGGTCGGAAAGAGAGAGGGTGGGGTCTGGATGGGCTGGGTGCAAGAGCATCGGGTCATTCACCGGAACTGAGGAATCTTGTCGGCCAAAGTTCCGGGCGACTTGATGGCGAACCGCGCCAGCGCCGATAAGCCACATATCCAATCAGACCCCCCCATGGCTCGGTGGCACGGGTGTGCCGCCGGGCCCTTTTTGTCGGAGGGGGTGAACCGCGAAGGCACGAAGGCCAAAGGCGGTAAGGGGGCTGGTGAACCACGAATCCGCGAAGGCACGAAGAAGATGGCCCGGGGGTTGAGGGGTGACTATCGGGCCGCGGGAAGTTATGGACGCGGCCGCCTTATGCTCCAACTCCGCTTCATCTTCGATTCCGGGGCGAATGAAACCGGGACGTCGGCAGCATCTGGAACTGCTCTCGTCCCGGTTCCACTCTCGGTCCGGCTTCACTTTTCGGTGCCGGTTAGACTCTCTCCTACCTTTGGCTCCGTTGGGCTCAGTGTCACTACGAGCTTTTCGACTAACATGACACCGTGCCTGCTGTCTAATTCCTGCTTGATAACAGCGAGATATTGTGGATCTGGAACTGCATGGCATATGCTGAGCAACTCTTGACCGCAGGTTGTGAGGGGGAGAAATGGAACGTTGACACGCTCTGCTTTGGGGTCTTTGAGCACCATCTGGAACGACTTGCCGAAATAGGTCACCCCGCTGTTTCGAAGCACGCCGATCGTCTGGCGGAGGGGGCCTTCAATGATAAGGCGGAGTTCGTTCAGTTCATGGAGGTTCTGCATGGAAACGCCCCACGACTGGAGGCCGCGCTCCGGAAGCAGGACAAAGGGGACCATGTCGCCACTGCCAAATACATAGGATGCGAGGCGACTGAACGCAACAGCGTCTGATCGTTCCATAGCTTTGACGATGCGCAATGTTCGCTTGGAACAACGGCCGGGCTGCGTGATTTCGTTTGCAAGAATCTTGGCCCACAATTCCTGAAGCTCGGTGTTGGATGTGTCCTTGCTCTCTTCGACGAAAGCAAATATCCAATCAGGGTCAATTGGATCGGATGAGACCGTGGGGGGCAGGTGGCTGATGGAGCGTTGTGCAATCTCCTCAATGTTCAGTTGTCGTCGGTCCTCTGCGAACTCCTGGCGGCGTTTTGCTCGGTCCCGGACAGATTCAGCAATTGCCTCGCTCTCGGCACGGATGAGTTGGGCCTCGGCCTCGGCTTTGGCCATCTTCACTACGTGCGTGGGCTCGTATATGCGGCCAGTACCTGCAGCCAGCACCTCGATCAGCTTGGTGACAGGCTTGGTCAGTCCTCCGATGCCTTTGAATGACAGTGGTGATTCCATTCTTGCCTCGCGGAAGAGTTTGTGTTGTTGGTTTTGCTTTTGTTAGCGTCTTCCTCGGGAAGTCGTCGTTAAGTCGAGTGGATACCCGTTGGGTGCGCCGGTCTTCTCGGGGCGGATGCAGTCGGTGGTTACCAGTTGGGCAGGGGTGGGGTAGGTCGGGGGGATGCCGGGGGCGGTGACGGGGGCGCCGCCCTGGATGGCTTGGGCGACTTGGAGGTTGAGGTTCAGGAGTTGGGCAAGGAGGTCCTGGCGGGGGGAGAAGTGATAGGCTTTCAGGACGGCGGCGTCGAGAGCGGCGTGGGCAGCTTTGAGAGGGTTCTGGCCGGGGAGTTCGAGGGTGCGGTAGAGGGCGCGCAGGCCGCCGCGCATTTTGGCCAGGGCCTGGTCGCGGAGGTGGCGGAGATTGCGGGCGGCCTGGGCGACGGCGTCGATGTCCTTGTTGGCGGGAGATTGGGGCCAGGGGAAGGTGTCGAAGACGGACGATGATGTGTAGTTAAAGTCACTCTTGAGCTTGGAGCATTTTGTCACAAACCATAGCCAGTGCAGGTGCGATTGAAGGATGCCGAAGCTGTAGTCGTCGGCGAAGGCGAATACACGCAGTTTGTGATCAGGGCGAATAGACGAGGCGACGAAATCAAAGACAGGGCGCTTCGTTGTATCGGAGCAGACAAGGTAACGCGGCAAACGACTTATTGCGGCCACCATCTCATCCCGGCAGCGGAAGTGTTGCCACCAGGTGTCCAGCCACGTTTGGTCTTGGCCGGACGTTGAGCCGGTCTTTTCCCGCTCCCGCCTCGCATATTGCTGGACGTATGGGAGGACCTTGGTCTGCACCCAGGCGTAGGGACCGGTGTACCGCTGGGATTCAAGCACGTCACGCTTTTGGAAGTCGATGACGAAGCGGCGAGGTTTTCCATGGGTCAGGAATTCGCTGCCGATGAGGCAGGGAAAGACCACATCCGCGTTCCGCGGGTCGGCGTGGATCATCTGGATTGCAGAGTCTGGTGAAATCTCAAACTCTTTGCAGCGCGGGAACTGGCCATTGAAGCACAGTTGGGGCTGGTAGTTACAAAGGAGCCTTATGGCACCGGTGACGTCGGTTTGGTCTGATAGGGCAGAGTTTATGTGTTCGACTTCACGCACGGCCAGATCAAAGGACTTATCCTTGCGTGCTTTGCCACGTTTTCCCGGCACCTGAACGCTCTTATGTCCTGATTTCGAAGATGGGGGATCGAATAGCGGCGATACGCGGTCAACCTTGTGCCAGAGCTTTCTCTTGGCGGGGATGAGGAGTTCGGTGAGGTCGGTCGATTGTGCCGCCCCTCCGGGGCTCAAGGAAACAAGGGGGACCGTTTCCCGGCCCTTACGGGCCGGGCTACCGTTGTGCCGGTCCTCCGGACCTGAATTATCCGCGGAAGGCTGGGCGGTTTTGACCCAATTGGCGATGGAGACGTGGACGTTGGCCTCGCCGGACCAGGGCTGATTGTCTACGGCCTCGATGATCTCGCCTGACTTGGCGATGTGGTCCAGGCCGCCGACGCGGGACTGGTTGTTGCGGATGTTCTGGGTGCCGACGAGGCCGGCGCGGCCGCGGAGGGGGTCCTGTCTGGTGCAGACGGGCAGATGGTCGTGGGCGCGGCGGAACCAGTAGACGCAGTAGTCGGCCATGCCGGGCACATCGGAATAGGCCTTGCGGACCTGGTTGACGTAGTCGGCGCCACGCTCGGGCTTGAGGCGCTTGGCCCCAAGGAAGGGCGGATTGCCGATGATGACATCGGCGGCGGGCCAGGGGGTGGGGTGGCCCTGGGGGTCGATCAAGGCGTCCACAGCGCGGACGTTCTGGTCGAGGTTGTCCAGGGGGAGGGCATGCTCATCGGTGTGGAGTTCATCGATGGCCAGTTTGGGGGCGAGCATGAGCGTGACTTTGGCCAGTTCGACGGCGAAGGGGACGATATCCAGGCCGAAAAACTGTTTGGCGGTGACGACGCCGAATTCGAGCTGGGATTTGTCTTTGGCGGTGGAGAGGTCGGCGATGCGGCGGTGGAGGTCTACTTCAATGCGTTTCAATTCGCGGTAGGCGAGATAGAGGAAGTTGCCCGAGCCGCAGGCGGGGTCCAGGACGCGGTAGGAGTGGAGGCGCTGCTGGAGTTCGCGGAGGCGGGTGAGGGTGGAGGCTTTTTCCAGGGCGGCCTGCCAGGGATCGGAGATGGTGGGCTTGATGATCTTCATGATGTCGGCGGGGGAGGTGTAGTGGCCGCCGAACTTGTGGCGCTCTTTGTCATCCATGGAGTGCTGGAAGATGGCGCCGAAGATCTCGGGGGAGATTTTGGACCAGTCGTAATCCTTGGCCGCGCGTTTCAAGAGGGTGAGTTCATCATCGGCGAGTTCGATGGCGGCGGGCTGGGCAAACAGGCCACCATTAAAGTAATCGACACCCTTGAAGCGGCCACCGGAGACGCCGCCGGGGGTGTTCATGGCCTTGAACAGGCCGCCCAGGAGATCGAAGGCCTTGGGGGGATCGGTGCATTCCTCGAGGAGTTGAGTGAGGAAGTACTGGGGCAAGAGGCCGATATCTTCGGAGAAGAGGGCCACGAGCATCTGGAGGACGAAGCGCTGGGCCGTGGCCGGGCCGACATCCTGGCGTATTTTGAGTTTGTTGTAGCAGTCGGCCAGGAGGTCGGCGGCGGCCTGGGTGACGGCGCCGCGGTTGACCTGGAAGAGGGGGGCCTCGCGGGTGGGGAAGAGGAAGTTGAGCGGGCCGTAGCGCTGGGGGAGTTCGGCCAGGCGCACGGTGTCCTGGGGGATGTGGATGTCCTGGTTGAAGTCGTAAATCCAGAACTCATCGAAGTTGCACAGGACGACGTATTGGGGGCGGTTGGGGGCGAGTTCGACCCAGTAGTCGAAGGCCTGGCGGTAGTGGCGGGCGAGGTCCTGGCCGCGTTTCTTCATTTCGATCAGGACGATGGGCTTCCAGACGTAATCGGCAAAGGCGGTGCCGGAACGTTCTTCGCGGCCCTTGCGCAGGCGATATTCGGGGGTGCCGCCGACATCGAGGCAGCCGGGCTGGCCGAAGGCTTGGAAGAGGTGGTCGAGGAAGATCTGGGCCTGGCCTTTTTCATCGCCGGTGATGAACTGGCAACAACACAAAAAGAACTCAATTATTCGTTGTTGCCTTAATGTATCGACCATGGTACACATGATAATCAATGGGCCG
>JAJXTA010000329.1 GCA_021784265.1 bacterium
CTCCAGCACCGCCGCCGTCACAAACCTCACCCTCCGCGGCCTGGGGTTCGGGGTGACCACGGTTCCCTTGTTGGCCGGGGGATCGGAAGAAGGCCGCTATGATGGGGCGCTGACCTTGCAAGGGACCGTGAAGTGTCGGCTGCAAGGGCTCAGCATCGGTCCCGTGGCGGGGCATGCGATCTCGCTTCGCGGGGCGAGCAACGCCGGCGACTGGATCCAGGACTGCGAACTGTCCCACTGCGGCGCCGGCGGTCTCTACGCCAACGGCAGCCAGAACACGATCATCAGCAACAATTACGTCCATGATTTTGGCCTGCTCTACCCCGGTGGCATCGGGATCGAGGCGGGTTCGGTCGCCTCGCTCACCAGCCACAACACGGTGCGGGGCGGTGGTTACACGGGCATCATCGCCCGCGGGCAGGACGGGGTGGTCGAGAGCAACCTGGTGTTCTCCTGCATGCAGGCCCTGAACGATGGGGGGGGCATTTACCTCTCGCTTTGCAGCAACCTCGTCGTGCGGGGCAACTTGGTGCGGGACATGACGGGTCCGGTGGGGATCAACCATCATGGCATCTACCTGGATGAAGGGGCGCATGACAGCCTGGTGACCGGCAACGTGGTGCAGGGTGTGCCCTGGCCGATGATGAATCACATGGCCACCAACAACGCCGTGGTCAACAATGTCTTCCTCGTCGCCGGCGATCTGCGGCTCTCCTTCTTCAATTCCACTAATTATACCTTCAGCAAGAACATCGTCCTCGCGGCCGGCGGGGTGAGCTTGGATAACCCGGGTGCGGTCGGTTCTTGGTCCACGGACCTCTTCTTCAGCCAAAGCGGCAAGACCAACGGCATTCCCGCCGCCGCGGCGCAAGGGGACCCGGGGCTCAGCGACCCCGCGGGCACCAATTTCAGCTTCGCGGTCGTCTCGCCGGCCACGGGCTTGGGGATCCTACCCCTCGAGGTTCGTGGGGTCGGCTACCAAGTCCCGCCGCCGATACACTTTCGGTTCCTCACGCCGTAGCGTCACCGCCCCGGTGAACCGTTACGCTCCGGGAGTGAGGCGGGGGGTGTCGGTGCGAGTTGCCTGCGGACCACTACCTGTTTAACCTGGACCGGTGCGCGTCGCGCGGTGCCAGTACTTGCCATGAATCCACGCATCGGTTTGGGCGTTTCCAGCTTCGCCCAGGAAGACCCGACGCCCTTGGAATTGCTCCGGCGCGCCGGGGCGGCGCTGGTGCCCAATCCTCGAGGCCGCCGCCTTACCGAAACGGAGATCATCGATTACGTCACCCGCGAGCGGTTGGATGGACTGCTGGCCGGCCTCGAACCGTTGAATCGGCGCGTCTTGACCGCCGCCCACCCCACCCTCAAGGCGATCGCTCGGGTCGGGGCCGGCATCAGCAACGTGGACCTGGCGGCCTGCCGCGAGCTGGGCATCCGCTTCAGCTACACCCCAGATGGCCCCACCGAGGCCGTGGCCGAGATGACGGTGACGGCCCTGCTCTGTTTGGCGCGGGAACTGGAGCCCATGAATCGCGCCCTGCACGCGGGCGAGTGGCCCAAACGGATGGGACGAAGTCTGAGCGAACTGACGGTCTTGGTGGTGGGCTGTGGGCTGATTGGCCGGCGCGGCGCCGCGCTCCTTACCGCGCTCGGGAGCGCCGTGGTGGTTTGCGATCCCTACCTGGCGGAAGCTCGCACTCTTGCCCTGCCCCGGGTGGGGCTGCTGGAGGGGCTGGCGCGCGCCGACGTGGTCAGCATCCACGCCAGCGGGGAAGCGACCCTCCTTGGCTCGGCGGAATTCGCCGCCGCCAAGCCGGGGCTGATCCTCCTGAACGCCGCCCGCGGCGCGGCCGTGGACGAACCGGCCCTCATCCAAGCGCTCGACTCGGGCAAGGTGGCCAAGGCCTGGCTGGACTGCTTTCGGCAGGAACCCTACGACGGACCCCTCCGTCACTACGCCCAAGTGCTGCTGACCCCGCACACCTCCAGCTATACGCGCGCCTGCCGCTCCCGCATGGAGACCGAAGCGGTGATCAACCTCTTAGGCGATTTGGAGCGGCCCGAGACCTGAGGCCGCGTCGTTGCCGGTAGCGCGCTCATGGCTGCCGATTACGACGGAGCCTGGAAGGAGTTGCTCGAGCAGTACCTCGAGCCGTTCCTCCGGCTCTGCTTCCCCGTGGTCGCTGCGCGGGTGGACTGGACCAAGCCGGTCGAATTCCTCGACCAGGAGCTCCAGGAGGTCGTGCGAGATGCGGAAGCGGGCAAGTTGCGCGCCGATAAGCTGGTGCGCGTGCGCAGCCGCGAGGGACGGGAGGACTGGCTGTTGATTCACGTGGAGGTGCAGGCGCAGACCGACGCGCGCCTGCCCGAGCGCATGTATGCGTACCACCATCGGATCCGCGACCGTTATGGGCGGCCCGTGGTGAGCATGGCGGTGCTGGCGGATGCGGTAGAGGGTTGGAAGCCGGGGGTGTATGAGGAGGAGTATTGGGGGTGCCGGCTGCGGTTCGAGTATCTGGTATCCAAGGTGGCGGAGGTCGGCCTGGAACAGTTGGACGCGGCGGCCAACCCGGCGGCGGTGGTGATTGCGGCGCACCGGCGGGCACAGCAGACAACCGGGGACATGGCCCGGCGCAAGCATTTCAAGTGGCAGTTGACCCGGGGGCTCTACGAGCGCGGCTATGCCCGGCAGGACGTGTTGGAGATCTTCCGCTTGATTGACTGGCTGATGGATCTGCCCGAACGATTAAAGATTGAATTTCGTAACGAGCTGGTGGAATATGAAGCGACACGAGCCATGCCGTACGTGACGAGCATCGAGATGTTGGGGATCGAGAAGGGCCGCCAGGCCGGCCGCGAGGAGGGGCGGCAGGAGGGGCGGCGAGCCGGCCAGGCGCAGATGGTCCTCCGACTGGTGCAACGGCGTTGGGGAGCCGTGGCCGAGGCGACGGCGCAGCGGATCGCCGTGCTGAGCTCCACCCAATTGGAGCTGCTGGCCGAGGCCCTGCTCGATTTTCACTCGCCCGCCGACTTGGAGACGTGGCTGGCGGTGCCGCCGGCCGCCTGAGTCCCTTCCCGTCTGCCTCGCCCCGTGGCTCGGGGCGGTGGGTTCGGACAGGGTGCCGGCTCGGCCGCGCGCGGTGCGGCGGTGGACGAACCGGCCCTCCTCCAAACGCTGGAGTCCGGCAAGGTGGCCAGGACCTGGCTGGATTGCTTCCTGCAGGAGCCCTACGACGGGCCGTGGCGTCACTACGCCCAGAGGTGCTGCTGACCCCGCACATCTCCAGCTACACCCGCGCCTGCCGTTGCCGCAGGGAGACCGAAGCGGTGATCAACCTCTTAGGAGACCTGGACGGTCCGGTCGCTAATGGTGGATGCGCCTGTGGAACTTCCCGGTAGCGGCGTTCTAAGTGTCGCTGGTCGATCGCAGGAGAGGTCGGTGCAGTCCGAAGTTACAGACCCTGGGAGTGGCGATCCGACCCGGCGCGTCGCGAGCAGGTTGCCGGCTCCGAAGATCGCAGAGCTCGACGGGCTCCGCGGAATCTTGGCTTGGTGGGTAGTGTTTGGCCACGTGCTTGGATGGTCCGGTTTCTCAGCGGGGGACCTGCCGCCACCCTTGCGGCTGATCCGTTCTGCGGCGCTCGCGGTTGACGTCTTCATGATCTTGAGTGGGTTCGTCGTGTTTCTGCTCCTCGACACTCAGCGCTTACGGTTCGGCCCATTCCTGATCCGCCGTGCCTTCAGGTTGTATCCAGTCTTCATCCTCTGCTTGGTCTTGGCGCTGCTAACCGCGCCCTCCTCAGCAAGTGCGTCGCGGTGTTGCCGACGGCCGACCGTCGAATCACCCTCGAGCGTCTTGCCGAGACGCGGCAGCACTTCGGATGGCATCTGGTGTCTCACCTGCTGATGCTCCACGGCGTTCTCCCCAACGAGGTGCTTCCGTTTGGCACCGGCGCCTTTCTTGACCCCGCTTGGAGTGTCAGCCTGGAGTGGCAGTTCTACTTGGTGGCACCTCTCTGCTTCGCCTGCGCCACGCGGTACCGCTCCGGCTTCCTCTGGTTGTCGGGTCTTGCGCTCCTTGGGCCGGCTCTGGCCCGCGCCGTCGGTACGTACGACTTTCCCGCATTCTTGCCGGCGAAGGTCAGGTTCTTCTGGCTTGGCGGCGCGTCGTACTTCCTCGTCTCGCGCGTGATGCCGCGAGTGCGTGTGCCCGCCTCGGGTGACGTCTTCCTCGTCGGCGTGACCGGGTTCCTCGTCTTTTTCACCAGGAACCAGCCGGCGTTTTGGCCCTCGCTGATCTGGGGTACGTGCCTGGGTTTCCTGGTCTCCTCCGCCCTTCCCTCGAAGGGTCTGCTGACCCACGCAGGGCAGTTGGTACTCCGCAGCGAGGCTCTGCAAGTTCTGGGGCGTGTTTCTTACGTCACCTACCTCGTACACCTTCCGCTCGTGGTCGCAATGCGATACAGCCTTCAATCCCTCGCCCCTTGCGCCGACAAACGCCTGGTGGCGGTCCAGTTGGCGCTGGCCACGGTACCGTTGGTCTTGCTTTGTTCCCTGGTGGTGTCTGAGCATGTGGAACAGCCCGGTATCCGGCTGGGCAAGCGGTTAGCGAGCAAGTGGAGTCTAGGCACCAACGCCGCGATGGTCCCGTTGGAGCACGGGGGCGTTCGGCACCCACGGTGCGGACCCATGCGAGAGGCTTAGCCTTGTTGTCATCGGATGAGATCGACCTTGCCTACTCGCATCCGCCTCGACGCTGAACTGGCGCTTGTGGTGGCTCAGGCGGCCGGCAAGATGCTGCGGGCTGAGTTCACCCGCGGCTCGAAAACGTTGTTCGACGGTGGTCG
>JAJXTA010000330.1 GCA_021784265.1 bacterium
GGCCTGGGCCTCATGGTCCAGCACGTTCTGCCGCCCGCGCAACAACAAGACCGGCAGCAGGGTCATCATCGGCACCAGACAGATCAGCAGACCGCAGCCGCTGATGATGCCCATCTCCTGGATCCCCTTGAACCGGGTGAAGCCCATGGCGAGGAAGGCCCCGGCCGTGGTAAAACACCCCGTGAACACCCCCATCCCCGTATAAACCATGGCCTTCTCCAGCGCCTCCCACTCGGTCCGTCCCTTGCGCAATTCTTCCTCATACCGGCTGACCAAATGGATGCCGAAGTCGATGGCCAAGCCGATGAGCATGGGCAGGAAGGTGACGGTCAGGATATTGAGATGCCCGATGGTGAGCGTGGTGAAGCCCAGCGTGTACGCCAACCCCACGACCAGGCAGAGGGTGGCCTTGATCGGGCGGCCGGTCTCATGGTAGCCATAAACAAAAATCAAGGAGCAGAGCACCAACGAAAGCACCGTCGCGACCATCGTGTCGTGCTCGGATTGCGCCATCTCGTCCACCTCGAGCACGGGCTCGCCCGTAATCCCCACGTTCACCCCCGGCACCTCGACCTGGGTCTCAGCGACCAACTCCCGCAGCCGCTCCACCGCCCGCGGGTTGAGGTCCTCGGTCCGCGCCCGCGCGGTGATGAGGTAGATGCGGTTGCTGGCGAACGTGATATACAAGTCCTGTTCCGCCTCTTCCCCACCGTCGAACAGCGCCGTGATCCCGGGGGAGGGCGGGGTTCCCGGACGGTCCAGACAGTCCGCCGCCTGGTGCAGGATGCGCGTCAAGGCCGGCAACCCCTGGAGCATGGCGTCGGTGTCGGCGTTCTTCTCCTCCTTCGCCCCGCGAATCTGGCTGTTCACGATGCGGAAGAGCGAGTTGAGGTTGGTGGCCTGGGAGAAGGTGCCGAGCAAAGGGCGCGCCTCCTTCAGGCGCTGGAGCATCTCCTCCAGAATCACCTGATTGGTGACGAACAGGAGCGCCTTCGGGCCCATCATCTTCAGGTCGCCCTTATAAAACACATCGGTGAAGATATTGGTGTCCTGCTCCAGCCGGCGGCCCAACCGTTCGGCAAACTGCCGGTTCTTCTCGATGTCCTCGCTCTCGACGACCGCCACTAAGTCGTCCTGGCTGGGAAACTCCTCTTTGAACCGCAGGAAATTGCGATGGTACGGGCGGTTGGCCCCCACCAAGTCATTGCGGCTGGTGTCGAACTGGAGCCGGTCCACCGTGTAGAATACCGCCAGGACGAACAAGATCACCTGGGGGTAGAAGAACAGGCGGGGGTAGTGGTACACGGCCCAGGCTAGACCGCGCAAACTGCGGACGGCGAAAGATTCAGCGGCGGACTTCACGGGGCACGGGAGGCCAGGCGGGCGGAGGGCACGGCGACAGCGACGCTCGACACGGCGCCTCAGGAGGCGTCGGGGGGGAACTCCCCATTGGTGTGGACCTCGTTAACGTCGTCATGTTCCTCCAGCGCCTCGATCAGTTTGTTCACCCCGATGGCGCTCAGACCGTCCAGCGGCACCGTCACGGTCGGCAGATACGTGATCTCGGCGCTCGCGCATTTGATCCCCAGCCCTTCCAGTTTCCGGTGGACGGCCTCGAACCGAGCCGGCTCGGTCACGATCTCGTAACCCTCGGGCTCGGCTTTGAAGTCTTCGGCCCCGGCGTCCAGCGCCAGCTCCATAAGTTGCTCCTCTCCGGCGGCGTCGCGGGCGAGGATCAGTTGGCCCTTGCGCTGGAACAAGCGGCTGACGGCCCCGGCCGTGGCCATCGAACCCGCGCAACGGGTGAGCAGGCTGCGAATCTCGGCGGCGGTGCGGTTCCGGTTGTCGGTGCTCACCTCGACCAGCAGGGCGACGCCGTGCGGGCCGAAGACCTCGTACGTCAAATCTTCGTAGTGCGCGGCATCGCCGTCCCCCGTCCCCTTCTTGATGGCGCGCTCGATGTTGTCGGAGGGCATGTTCGCGCTCCGGCACTTGAGCAGGACCATTCGCAACCGCGGGTTCATGTCGGCATCCCCGCCGCCCAGCCGGGCGGCAATGGCGATCTCGCGCGACAGCTTGGCGAAGAGGCGCGCCCGCTTGGCGTCGATGGCGCCCTTGAAGTGCTTCACTTTCGCCCACTTGCTGTGTCCGGACATAATGCGTTGCTCTGCTCGGTCGTTGGTTTCTCCGTCATCGACTGTCGATCTCAACCCAACGATAGCACCCTGGCAACCGCGGTGTCGAGAGCCAGCCGCCGGCAACCGCGCCCGCCCCAGGAAGAGGCCGCGCCAGGAATCTGGCTGACAAGCCCGGCCCCCTGCCATAGCGTGCGCCGGATGCAACCGCCAGCCCCGCGCCTCGACGGGCCCTCGACGCCATGTTGAACTACATCTGGCTGGGCCTGGTCCTGCTGGGGGCGGGGTTAGGCGGGGTGAGCGGTCACCTCCCCGCGGTCGGCGCCGCCGCCTTCGACGCCGCCAAGACGGCGGTGGTGACCATTGCCTTGCCGCTCATCGGCATCACCGCCCTTTGGTTGGGCGCCATGCGCCTGGCCGAAAAGTCGGGGATGATCCACGGCTTGGCCCGGGTGTTGCGTCCTCCCTTACGCTTCCTGTTTCCCGAGGTGCCGGCGGATCACCCGGCGATGGGATCGATGGTGATGAACATGGCCGCCAACATGATCGGCTTGACCAATGCCGCCACCCCGCTGGGCCTCCGCGCCATGACCGATCTGGAGCAGCTTAACCCCTCCCCCGGCACGGCGACCAACGCCATGTGCACCTTCCTGGCCATCAACACCGGCTCCGTCCAGCTCCTGCCCACCACGGCCATTGGAATTATGGCGGCGGCAGGCGCCCTCAACCCGACGGCCATCGTCGGCACCTCGCTGCTCGCCACCTTCTGTTCCCAGGTGACTGGGATCACGGCGGTAAAACTCCTCCAGCGATTCCCGGTGTTCCGCCTGCCGCCCCCGGCCCAGGCTCCCGACCCGGCGCCCCGCCCGGCGGCGCCGGTGGCGGAGGCGCCGGCACCACCGCCCCCAACCGCTCCGCTGTCCGCCTGGGCGCTCCTGGCCGTCCTCGCCCTGGTGGCCTTCTTCGCCTGGCTGTTCTTCCGGGCGGTGCTGCTCCCCGGTGCGCCCCTGGGCGCGGCGGCGTGGTTCCAGCGGATCATGGGCGCCCTGTCGGTGTTGGCGGTGCCGTTCCTCCTGGCCTTTTTCCCGCTCTACGCCGCGCTGCGCGGGGTGCGGGTCTATGAGGAATTCGTGGAAGGGGCCAAACAAGGATTCGAGGTGGCCATCCGGATCATTCCCTTTCTAGTCGCGATGTTGGTCGCCGTCGGCATGTTCCGCAGCGCCGGTGGCGTGGACTTGTTGGCGCGGGCCTTGAAGCCGGTCTTGGACGCGGTCCATTTCCCTCCCGAACTGCTGCCCATGGCCTTCACCCGGCCCTTGAGTGGGAGCGCGACCATTGCGCTGTTCGCGGACCTAGTGAAGACCTTCGGACCCGACCACCTCATCACCCGCATGGGTGGCACCATTCTGGGAAGCACGGAGACGACGTTATACGTGGTGGCGGTCTATTTCGGGGCGGTGGGGATCAAACGCGCGCGGCACGCGGTGCTGGCCGGCCTCCTGGCCGATCTGGCCGGCATCATCGCTTCCGTGCTCATTTGCCGGCTGGTGTTTAGTTGAAAGACTGGTTCGCGGTGGCGCCTCGCCGGCCCCGGGGCGCCTTAACCCGGTTATATTTGCTGGACCTCAAGGGAGGCGACGTCGCGGTAATCGCGGGTATTCCGGGTGATCAGGGCGGTAACGGCAATGAGGCCCTCGGGCGGGGGCAGACGATGCGCCCGGCGCACAGCGGCACCGATGCGCGCAACCTGGGAATCGACTGGGTCAGGGACACGGTGCCCATCAAGTCGTTGATCAAGCGAGCGTCCGCTTCCGTGAGTCGCTGGAAGCTCAAGAGCTCGGCCTCGGTAATGGTCGAGCCATCTACGGGGTCCCTGCCGGCGAACGCCTCCCGAACGGCCGCGACCGCACGGGGGTCGCCCGCGAGGTAGTGGATGACTGCGTTGGTGTCGAGCTTGAACGCGTCACCGCCCGGCGCGGCGGGACCATTGCCGCCGGTTGGCCCGCGGTTCGCGAATGAGCGCCGGGCCGCGATGCTCCCACGCCCCCGCTGCGCGCTCCCACACCCCACGCCGTCTCGCCTCGGAGAGCGCCGCGGGACGGGAAAGGGGGTTAGCGGTGGTCTGCGTCACGGTGTTGACCGTGCCATCCCGGCCTCGTGCGCGTCAACCTCCGCCCCGTGCCCCGGGCTGCTGCAGCGCGTTCTCAAGGGCGAGCGCCCAACCGCCGAAGCGCCGGGCCGCGGCGCTCCGCATCGCTACTCGGGCAGCCGCTGGACGCCGGCGGGGGTCTTCAAATCGTGCACCTGATTGTCGTGGACGCCGTATTTCCCTTCGATGGAGTTGGCTTCGATCCCAACGGCCATGTCGGCCCGGTCCAATTGGAAGGCCGTCGGCGGCTGCGCGTCGTCGCTCACCGGGTACCAAAAGTAGGCTTGGTTACGGCGAAACACCACCGCGTCCGTGCTCGTCGCCGCGTGATAGGCCACCGCGGCATCGCGCACGAGGTTGAACTCGACGATGGTGCCCGTCACGGACGCCGCGGTGTCACGGACGCCCGCCGGGGTGGGGCGGCTGGTAAGAACCACCCCGTCGGAGCGGCTGCGGATGAAGGAGTTGTGGCGCAGCACGTTACCCAAGGCCCGCGGGAACTCGACAGGCAGGTTGTTCTCATCGCCGCTCGTGACCAGCGCACCGGCGCTGCATTCCTC
>JAJXTA010000331.1 GCA_021784265.1 bacterium
AAGGCCCTGGTCGGCTATTACCTCGGCGACCTGGGCGAGCTGCCGCTGCGGTTTCCGAGCTTCTCCCTCGTGGCCGCCGCGAGCGGTCGGACGGTATTCAGCGGCGCGCTGACGCCGCGGCGGGATGTGGGGTACACCTACTCTCCCACGCCGTACCAAGCCGTTTATGAAGCCGACTTCAGCAGCGTCGATAGGCCGGGCGAATACTATCTGGTCGTGCCGGGACTGGGCGCGTCGCTGCCGTTTCGGATTGACCAGGGCGTCGCGCTGGCCTTTGCGCGCACCTACGCGCTGGGCATTTACGAGCAACGGAGCGGCGTGGCGGTCTCCCTGCCGTTCACCCGCTTCACCCACGGCGCCGACCACACGGCGCCGGCCTTGGTCCCCACCAATGCTGCCGCCCCGTTCGCGTTCACGTGGACGACGGTTTCCAATTACGCGGTGAACGTGAACCCGGACAATCCGCGGCAAACCGCGCCCCTCCTCACGGGCCCGGGGCGGCAACTGTTCCCGTTCGTCAACGCCGGCCCGGTGGAGGTTGCCGGGGGCCATTTCGAAGCCGGTGACTACAATCGCGTGACCTGGAACGGGGCGCAAGTGGTCCATGTCCTCATGTTCGCCGTAGATTCGTTGCCAGGCCTCGCGCGCCTGGACAACCTCGGGCTGCCCGAGAGCGGCGACGGCGTCAGCGACGTGATGGAAGAGGCGAAATGGGAGGCGGATTTTCTGCTGAAGATGCAGGACGCCGATGGGGGGTTCTATTACAGCGTCTATCCGCAGTATCGCGAATACGAACAGAACGTGCTGCCGGAAAACGGGGATCCGCAGGTAGTCTGGCCCAAGAACACGGCGACCACGGCCGCCGCCGTCGCGGCGCTGGCGCAGTGCGCCTCCTCGCCGTTGTTCCGGCAAACCTGGCCGCGGACCGCCAACGCGTATCTGGCCGCCGCCTTGCAGGGCTGGCAATTCTTGACCAACGCCCTCGCCCGGCACGGCCCCACCGGGGCGTATCAGCACCTTCAGCAGTTCGGCGACACCTTCGCCGACCGCGACGAGCTGGCCTGGGCCGCCTGCGAACTGTTCTTGGCCACCGGCGATCCGCAGTATGAGCAACAACTGTTCGCCTGGTTCCCTGATCCGACCGATTTCGCCACCTTCCGCTGGGGTTGGTGGCGCATGTTCCAATGCTACGGCAACGCCGTGCGGGATTACGCCTGGGCGGCTCGGAGCGGCCGGCTGGCGCCCAGCCAACTCGACGCGACGTATCTGGCCAAGTGCGCGGCGACCATCACCAACTGCGGCAATGACACGCTCCAATGGTCGCAGGACAACGCCTACGGCAGCAGTTTTCCGGACCTCAACAAGGCCTATCGCGGCGGTGGCTGGTATTTTTCGCCGGAGCAGGCGTTTGACTTGGTGGTGGCGTATCAAGTCAGTCCCAATCCGGCCTATCTGGATGCCATCCTCCGCAACCTGAATTATGAGGGCGGCTGTAACCCGGTTAATGTCACGTACGTCACCGGCCTGGGATGGAAACGCCAGCGCAACGTGGTGGATCAATACTCGCTGAACGCCCGGCACGTCTTGCCCAAAGACGGGGTCCCCGTCAGCAACATCCAACCGGGGTTCTATCCGACCTGGACCTATGGCTACGCCCTGGAGCCGCTCACGTATCCCTCCGACGACGCCGCCACCGCGCCCTATCCCTACTACGACCGTTGGTGCGACGATTGGAATGTCTCGACCGAAGCCTCCACCACGGACACCACCCGCAGCCTCGTCACCGCCGCCTGGCTGGCCGCGCGAACACCCTTAGCCGCGCAGACCTGGACCGATGTCGTCGGGCAAATTCGCTTTGTCCACCCGCCGGCCGCCGGCCAGCCCGTCGTGGCCTTCCTGTTGGCCCCGGGCATGGACTTGAGCCGCGCCGAGCGGGTCACCTGGGAAGGCCAAGGCGCGTCGCCCGCCTACGTGCCGCCGGAGGCGCCGTTCACCTTCACTCCGACCAATTACTCCACCGCCTGGGTCGAGGCCGAAGCCCAGTGGCCCGATGGCCGCCGCGTCTTCGCCGTGACCAATCTCTCCAGCGTCGGTCTGCCGCCGGTCCTCGCTCACGAGACCACGCCGCCCGTCGCCGTCGGGGACTCGACCGACGACGGCGGGTTCACCGCCACCCGGTCGGGCGATTCGCCCAGCGTTCGGCCACCGGGGGCCTCCCCGCGGGCGATGCCAGAGGAAACCACCCGGTTCGCGCCGGTGCCTTCCCACGTCGAACCCGCACCGGACAGCCTTCATGTCGGAGTTACCAACCGCCCCGTTTCGTCGGAAGCAAAGCGTCGCGCGGCCCAAACGCGGGAATAGAAGGCGCGCCGCCCCCTCTGTCAGTGCGCGCCGCGCTGCCAACGCGCGGAACGGGAACGCGGGGTGGCGGTCAACTTGGGTGCCCCGCGACGCCCCCGGCCGCGACCTATCGCCGCCCCAGGCGCCGAGGCGCGTCCCGCCCCTGGCCGGCCCTGCGCGGCGAGACTTTAGAGTCAGTTAAAGCGGCGCCAGAGCGCCTTGTACGCGCGGACCAAACCGGTGAAATCGGTCGCGGCGCTGCGCAGCTCATATTGCAGGCGGGAACGGGACCACGGGTCGTTGAGGAGCGCCGGCTCCCAGAGCAAGAGGCTCAGGCTATGAAACAGCCGCTCGCGCGGGTGACGGGCCGCCCGCGAGTCGCCCAAGGAGCGCACCCCGAAGCCACGCAGGTTCCGTAAGCGGTTGGCGAACGGTTCGGATTCGGGGCATTTGTCGCCGGGGCTCCAGACGTAATCCCGGACGGAGGGGAAGGGGCGGTCCAGGCGCCGGGCCTCCAGCCACAGCCACACCTGGCGGCTCAACGTCACCAAGGCGTCGAGGCGGGCCTGCAAAGCGTCGCGCTCGAGCGTGGTGCGGCAGGGGAACAGCTTAAAGGCGACGCCGGCGGCATGACCTCGCTCGACCTCGCGCCACCAGCCCGGCGCGGTCCCGGGCGGTTCGAGCCGGCGCAGCCGGCGGTGGCGCTCCTGACAACTCCAGTGGTATTGGCCCGCGACCGTCAGGAGCGCGTCGCCCAACGCAAGCTGCAGTTTGGCCAGGTTGCGGCCGACGAAGTCGGCATCGTCCGGAGTGAATTCGGCGCGGCGAAGCCGTTCGGCGGCGAACAACACGCCCGAGGCGCGGTTCAGGAGGAGACGCGTCGCTTCCGCCAGGGGGATGCGCCGGGCGTCGCGGTGGTGGGCGCAAGAGGCCAGCAACGGCTCCGCGCCCACGACCCAACGATGCCCCGTGACGAGGTCGTAGGAGAACATGCTCACCGGGCCGCGCTCGAGCTTGGCCAGCGAGGTGAGCTTGAATTCGACATGGAGGCGCGCCTCCGCCGCGAGCTCAGCGCCCAAAGCCTCCAGGGCGCGACCGTACTGAGCTTCGTTCATCCAAACGTTGCCCCGCGCCAAGACATAGAACTCCAGGTCGTTGTAGGGCTGGTCGCCGGTGGGGGTCTGCAGCACTCCGCCTTCACCCCGTCCGTAACCGCCGCCCAGGAGGATCGCCTCCAATTTGAGAGGGGGGATGCAAGCGCCCACGGCCGCGCCCACCCGCGCGCACGTCGAGGCCAAGTGGCGTTCGAGGGCGGGGCTGCCGTGGAGGGTGAACCGGTCCGCCGGGGCGGCCGGGGCCCCATCACGGGGGTCGGGTGCTGGCGGTGAGTCGGCCAGGATTAGCGGGGTGGTCATCGGAGAGGTGCGCCGCGCGGTAACAGGCCCAGCCCGCGCGGAAACCGGCCAGGCGGCCGTGACGCTGGCGCCAGCGGATCGCCGCGGCCTGAAACCATTCCCGGCCGCGGCCCGTGCGCGCGCAGTAGCGCAGATCCCGAGCGCAATCCCGCAGCCAACCCAGCAACACGGTGCGGGGCCAGTTGAACGCCGTGCGCCGGCCCCGCCACACGGCCGCCAGGGCTTTGCCTTCGCCGTAGCTGCGGCGGTAGGCCTGGGCGGGCGTGTAATTGTGAGAGTGCATCACGACCGACTCGGGGACATAGCGCACGGCGTAGCCGCGCTGGCGGCACCAGCGGGTGTACTCGTCGTCCTCCGAATACTGGAGCCGGGGATCGAAACCCCGTAGCGCCCAAACGTCTTTGCGCAAGCCGCTGCTGACCATGCTGAAGAAGTGCTCCCACCGGGCGGAGGCGCGGCACGGGCCAAAACAGCGTTCATAATCCGCCGCGTACACCGCCTGACACTCCGGGCGGGGAATCTGCCGCCCGAAGACCGCGGCCACCCCGGGGTCGAACAAGGCCTCCACCAAGGGCCGCAGCCAATGCCTTCCCTGAGGCGTGGCATCGGCGTTCAGGCAGATCGCCAGCTCGGCCCGGGCCAGCTCCACGCCCCGGTTCAAAACCCGGCTGGGGTTGTAGTCGGAGGCCGGAAGTTGGACGAAATGCCGCGGGGCCGCCGCGCGGAGGAGGTCCACCGAGCCGTCGGTCGAGCCGGAGTCAATCACGATCAGCTCCCAGTGGCGGTACTCCTGGGCCCGCAGGGCGGGCAGCGTGTCCTGCAACGCCCATCCTTCGTTGTAGGACCGCAGGATGATACTGACCAGCGGATCACTCATGATGATAGCACCGTGCGAAGTGTAGCGCGGCCACGGAAAAAGAAAGCGGGGTCTGAACCCCACTTTCGTTCCAGCGCCGCCCCACCGCCGACTCAGGTTAGCCCCAGGTCACCCGACGGGGTAGTGGGAACCATCCGGCTGATCTGGGGTGACCGAGGGCTTCGCCCCGGGGTGATTCCCGCAATCGCGCCCAGCGGCTTGCGAGG
>JAJXTA010000332.1 GCA_021784265.1 bacterium
CGCGCTCGACACGGCTCCTGCCGGCGCGGCGAAGGAGGGCGGCAACACATTCCTCTTGCACGGGGTCACCGGCAGCGGCAAGACCGAAGTTTACCTCCAGGCGCTCGCGCACACTTTAGCGCGGGGTAAAGGCGCGATCGTCCTCGTGCCGGAGATTTCCCTCACCCCGCAGACCGTCGAGCGGTTCAAAGCCCGCTTCTGCGCCGGCCCGACGCGGACGCTCGTCGCGGTGCTGCACAGTCATCTCTCCGCCGGGGAGCGGCACGACGAATGGCACAAGATCCGCCAAGGCCGGGCCCGGATCGTGATCGGGGCCCGCTCCGCCATTTTCGCCCCGGTGGAACCGTTGGGGCTGATCGTCGTGGACGAAGAACACGAACACTCCTACAAACAGGCCGAGGCCCCGCGCTACCATGCCCGGGACGTGGCGGTGATGCGCGGGCAGCGGGAAGGGGCGGTGGTGGTCCTCGGCTCCGCCACCCCCTCGCTGGAGAGCTACTACAATGCCCGCCGAGGGAAGTATCTCCTGCTGGAGTTGCCCACGCGCGTGGACGACCAGAAACTGCCCGTGGTCCGGGTCGTGGACCTCCGGCGCGAGGCCCGCCTGCAAGCCGGCGTGCCCATCTTCTCGCGCCCGCTCACCGACGCCATCACCCGCCGGCTCGAACGGGCCGAGCAGGTGATCCTCTTTCTCAATCGCCGCGGCTACGCCACCTCACTCCAGTGCCCGCGTTGCGGTTACGTGGCCGGGTGCCCGAACTGCAGCCTGGCGCTCACTTACCATCGGAGGGAGGAGAAACTCCGATGCCACATCTGCGGCTTTCAGCAGAATGCCCCCGCGCGTTGTCCCGCGCCCGCCTGCCGCGACCCGGCCCTGCGCTATGCCGGGCTGGGCACCGAGAAGGTCGAGGACACCCTCAAGAAACTCTTCCCGCGCGCCCGCGTCCGGCGCATGGATTCCGACACCCTCAAACGCAAGGACGATTATCGGCGCATCCTGGGGGACTTCCGGACGGGCCAGATCGACATCCTGGTGGGCACCCAGATGATCGCCAAGGGCCTCCACTTCCCCCGCGTCACGCTGGTGGGGATCATCCACGCCGATGCCAGCCTGCACCGCCCGGACTTCCGGGCGGCGGAGCGGACGTTCCAGCTCCTGACCCAGGTGGCGGGCCGGGCCGGTCGCGGCGACGTCGAAGGGGAGGTCGTGGTGCAGGCCTTCACCCCGTTTCATCCCGCCATCCAGTTTGCCCGGCGGCACGACTTTGTCGGCTTCTACGAGCAGGAAATCGAGTTCCGATCCCAGCTCAACTATCCCCCCTTGAGCCGGGTGGCGCTCCTGACCTTGCGGGGCCGCAACGAGGAGAAGGTCGCGTTTGCCGCGCAGCACCTGCGGCGGGAGCTGGACCGGGCGCTGGCGGGCTGGCCCGACCTCCGGACGGCGGGGCCGGCGCCGGCCCCGCTGCGGCGCGCCGAAACGTTCTACCGCCACCAACTGATGGTGCGGACCCGGCAAATGTCGCGGCTGGGGCCGGCCCTGACGGCGCTCACGGGCGCGTGGCCCTTGCCCGCGGAGGTCACCCTTACCATCGACATCGACCCCGTGGAGCTCGCGTGAGCCCCGCGGGGCGCGACGGTATATCAGTCCGTTCCGCCGCCGCGTTCGTCGCGGCGCGGGCAGCTAATCGCGCGGTCGCAGCCCCGGCCGGGCCGCAGATTCATCTTGCGCCCCCGAAGGCGCCAGCCTAAGTTTTACGGATGGCGGGTATCACCCGCCGGGCACGATGCAACGCGCGACGGAATTCGGCTACGACTCGAAGATCGAGGGTGACGTGGTGGTCACCCGCTTGGATGCTGCCCTGAATTGGTTCCGCAAGAATTCCCTCTGGCCCATGCCCATGGGCCTGGCGTGCTGCGCCATCGAGTTGATGGCCACCGGGGCCAGCCGGTTCGACATCTCCCGCTTTGGCGCGGAGGTGATGCGCTTTTCCCCGCGCCAATCCGACGTGATGATCGTTGCGGGCACAGTGACCTATAAGATGGCATTGGCGGTAAAGCGGATTTATGACCAAATGACGGAGCCTAAATGGGTCATTGCCATGGGGGCCTGCGCCTCCACCGGCGGGATGTACCGCAGCTACGCGGTCCTCCAGGGCATCGACCGACTCCTGCCCGTGGATGTCTATGTGGCGGGTTGTCCACCCCGCCCGGAGGCCCTCTTGGATGCCCTGCTCAAACTGCAGGCCAAGGTCGCCAAGGAGCCCGCCTGGGCGACCCTCAAACGGGGGGCATGAGGGCCCGCGGACGGCCCCACCCTCCTCCCCCTCGACCATGACCCCTCCCGAGCTGGCGCGGCGCCTCCAAACCCAATTCGGCGCGTTGCTCACCGCGCCCGTGGTGTTCCGGGGCGAGGTGACCCTCCGCTTGACCGCGGCGGAGCGCGTGGCCGAGGTCTGCGCCTTCGCCAAACAGACGCTCGGGTTCGATTTCCTCCTGGACATTAGCAGTATCGATAACTACGGCGAAGAACCGCGCTGGACGGTGGTGTACGAGCTCTACGGCCTGGGCCATCGTGGTCATCTCCGCCTCACGACCGACGTGAGCGAGGCCGCCTCCGAGCTGCCCACCGTCACCGCCGTCTGGGCCACCGCGAACTGGCACGAACGCGAGGTCTATGACCTGATGGGCATCCGTTTCCGCGGGCACCCGGACCCACGCCGCATCCTGATGTGGGAAGGCTACCCCTATTTTCCGCTGCGCAAAGACTTCCCCCTGGCGGGCAAGACGACCGAGCTGCCGGAGGTGGCGTTCACCGCGCCGGCCCCGCTGGAGGGAGGACCGTTTGTCACCACCCCCGGGGCCGCGCACACCACCGAACGGGAACCGCGGGCCCGCACGACCGCGCGCTGATCTATGGGCACCTCCACTCGCGCTGACCAGGCAACCCCCCGGGGAGACCGCGTCCTCTCCGGCTGGACCGGCCGACCGGCGGTGGGGGCCCGGCGCGCGGGCGCGCTGAAAGGGGACCAGTGACCACGACCCAAGAGTTGCACTTTGGCGACCCCGCCGCCCGGGCGGCGGCGGCCGGAACCCCCGCACCCCCGGCCGAGTCACCGGAGGTTCAGGGGGAGAAGATGGTCCTCAATATGGGGCCGTCCCATCCCTCGACGCACGGCGTGCTCCGGCTGGTGCTGGAGCTGGACGGAGAGGTCATTACCAAGGCCACGCCGGACGTCGGCTATCTGCATCGCGGCGACGAGAAAATCGCCGAGAACATGACCTACAACCAGTTCGTGCCCTACACGGACCGACTGGATTATTTGGCGCCGCTGGCCAACAACGTCGCGTACGCCTTGGCGGTGGAGAAACTCCTGGGCATTGACGGTGACCTTCCGGCGCGCTGCCAGTATATCCGGGTGGTGTGCTGCGAGCTGGCGCGGATTTCCTCGCACCTGCTGGGCATCGGCTGCTTCGCCATGGATGTAGGCGCGATGACCGTCTTCCTGCTCACCTTCACCGAACGGGAGAAGATCTACAACCTGTGCGAGTCCCTGACCGGGGCCCGGTTCACCACCAGCTATACCCGGATCGGTGGCTTGGCCCGCGACCTGCCGCCGGGCTGGACCGAACAATGCCGGCGGTTCCTGACGGAGGTGGTCGTGAACCTCGAGGAGGTGGACAAGCTGCTCACCCGCAACCGCATCTGGGTGGATCGCACCCGGGACGTGGGGGTGCTCCCCAAGGAGGTGGCCATCGACTACGGGGTCACCGGGCCCAACCTCCGCGGCAGCGGCGTCGAATACGACGTGCGCAAGGCGCATCCGTACCTGGTTTACGAGCGGCTCCGCTTCGACGTGCCGGTCGGCTCCCTCGGCGACTCCTACGATCGCTACCTGGTGCGGATGGAGGAGGTCCGCCAGAGTGTGCGCCTGCTGCACCAATGCCTCGACCAGCTTCCCGCCGGCCCGATCAGCGTGCCGGACGGCAAATGTCTCCTCCCACCCAAGGCCAAAGTGCTGACCCGCATGGAAGAGTTGATCCACCAGTTCATTCTGGTTACCGAGGGGATCAACGCCCCGCCGGGGGAGGTCTATGCGAGCGCGGAGAATCCCAAAGGCGAGTTGGGTTTTTACATCCGCAGCAAGGGCGGCGGGACGCCGTATCGACTCAAGATTCGGGCCCCGTCGTTCGTCAACCTCAGCGTGCTGCCGCGGCTCTTGCCCGGCGCCATGATCAGCGATGTCACCACGATCCTCGGCTCGTTCGACTTCGTGATGGGCGAGTGCGATCGCTAGGGCCGCCGGCGCGATCCTCCTCTTGACATGACCTTCGCGATTCCCCCCGCGGTCGAAGCCCAGATCGACGAGCTCATCACCCATTACCCGGCCAAGCGCAGTGCCGCGCTGATGGTGCTGCATGCCGTGCAGGAGCACTGCGGGTACATCTCCAGCGCGGCGGTCGAGTGGACCGCCGCCAAGCTCGGCCTCCAGCCGATCAATATCCTGGAACTGGTCACCTTCTATCCGATGCTCCGCCAAAGCCCGGTGGGCAAGTTCCACCTCAAGGTGTGCCGGACCCTGAGCTGCGCCTTGGGCGGCTCGCACCAGTTGCACCGGCACCTGTGCGAGAAGCTCGGTCTGGACGCCCACGGGCATGGGGCGCAAACCACTCCCGACGGCCGGTTCACGGTCGAGTTTGTCGAGTGCCTGGCCAGTTGCGGCACCGCGCCGGTGATGATGTGCAACGACGAGTTTCACGAGGCCGTCAGCCCCGCCCAGGCGGACGAACTCCTGACCCGCTGCCAGTAGGAGAAGGGGTGC
>JAJXTA010000333.1 GCA_021784265.1 bacterium
GTTTCTCGGTGGAGACTAGGCAGACCTTAAGCGGGTAGGGTTTGGGTTTCGGCGTTGGCCCGCCGGGTTTGGTCGTATTGCTCTCGGCCGCGGTCCCCAGGCTCAGGCTGGCGACCCACAGCACCACCACCACCAGGGAGGCGAGCGTCGGGAGAGGTCCGGTCTTCATAACATCGGTTTAGCTTCGTTCCGTGCAATCCACCGTCCATTACTACGCCGCGACACCGAGAATCCCTCCGGCTTTCCGCCGGTGGCGGTTGGGCGCCGGACCTTGCCCCGCCCCGACCTCGCGGCACCCGGTCGGCCAAGCCGGAGGAGGGTGAGCCGCACCTCAAGGCAGGGCGTAGCGCAAGCCGGTGGCCGGACCACCGTCGGGGTTGCGGAAGCGAGCGCAGGCAGCCCAGCCCCTGACGTTCTGCGTGATCTTCAACAACAGACTGTTCCATCCCGCCGCCAGATGCACCGGCACCTTGTCCTCATCGGGGGTAAGCCCGCGGAGGACGTTATGGGCATGCACCACGTTCGCGTTGAGCCACACCTTGACGCCGTCGTCGCTCCCCAACTCCAACACCAGGGCCTGGGCTTGGTCCGACCAGATCTTGGTGCGGAGGTAGGCCACACAATCCTGGCCCCCGTGAACCGCCAGCAAGTCCATGACCCAAGGCTTGGTTGGGTCCAGGCCCACCGGCATTAGCCGCCAATCAACGGCCGCCGCCGCCGCCGGGAGCTCGGGCGCGAAGGTCGTGTTGAACAACCCCTGCGTGGGCACATCCGCTTGCGTATAGACGGGCGAGACCTCCCATGCGGTGATGTAGTCGCCGAACCCGTCCATCCAGGCGAGGGTCTGCCGCGCCTGTTGCCGGACCGCCTCGTCCTGGCTGGGCTGGACGAGCTGGGCCAGGACCTTCCGCGTCTGGTCCGGAGACGCGCCCGCCACGGTCCGCGCCAGTTGCAGCACCGCCGCGGCGGCCTCGGCGTGGACACCGGCATCGGTCAGCTCGGCGGCCGCGGCCTCGAGCGCGGGGAGCGACCTCAACGACGCCAAGCCGGCCAAGACCAACCGCTTTTCCGCCGGATCGGCGGCCAGTCCCATCGCCTCCTGGTAGAGTCGCAAGGCCTCGTCGCCGCTCCGCCCCTCGTTGACGCCAATCAGCCGGATCAGGCCGCGCAAGGCGATGGCGCGCTGCTGCGCGCTCTGCGGCCGGCGCACCGTCGCCAGCAGGTCCGGCAAGGGATCGTCCGTGGACCAGGCGGCCAAGGCGCGGGTGACGGTCAGGCGCACCTCCGGTTGATCGGCACTGGCGGCCTGACGCAGCGCCGCCAGCGCCCGCGCGCCCCCGACCTGACCGAGGACCCGCAGCACCGTACAGCGGTCCTCGGCGGTCGAGGCCCCGTTCAGCGCCTCCAACAGCACAGCCGTGCGTTGGTTCTCCTCCTTGCCGCGGCGCGCGACCTCGGCCACGGTCGTCTCGCCCTCCTCCCGTTGCCTGGGCGCGGCCTTGAGCAAGCCCGCCACCAAGACCGGCAGGTCCGCCGGACGCCCCAAGGCGCCTAACACGCGCCACGATGCCTCGCGCACCCCGGGGTCCGCATCATTCAGGTTCGCGACCAACGCCGGTACCGTCTCGGTCGCATCGCGCTGGCCCAGCGCCTGAACCAGTTCCACCCGAATTGCCGCCTCGGGGCTCTCCAGCGCGCGCACCAGGGCCCCGTCAACCTCCCGGCCTCGGAGCGCCACCAGGCTGGCGCGGGCGGCCGCACTCTGGGCGCCGGTTCCCCCCGCCGCCGCTTTGGCCAGGAGGACGACCGCCGAGCCACCGCCCACCCGCCCGAGCGCCTCCAGGGCGGCGGTCCGGACTGTCGGTTCCGAACTGGCGCAGAGGCGTTCGACCGCCTTGGCGGCAGCGGGGTCGCCGCGCCGGGCAAGGGCGCCGAGCAGAAGCCGTTGCCCATTCGCGCTCAACTCTGGCAGCACGGCGGCGCACTGGCGGGTCACGCTCGCGCCGGGCAGCTCCTCGACCAACCGCACCGCCATCCCCTGCCGCGGCGCGCCGTCGTCCCGCAGGGATTCCAGCACGAGCGGCAAGGCAGCAGCCCCCTTGAGCTTGGCCAAGCCCCGCAAGCCGGCCGCCCGCGACCAGGGCGATTGAGCGTCGTCGTAGAACCGGGCATAGACCGACGCGGCCAGCGGAGTGGCCCCGGTCGCAGCCAACCGGTCCGCCGCGACGAGGAGGGCGTCCGCCACGGCCGCCTGTGTCGGGCCAGTGGCCCTGGCCAGCGCCGTCGCGAGCGGCTCCACCACTGAAGGCACCCCGATCTTGCCCAACGCGGCGGCGGCAGCCTCGGCCGTTGTGCTCGGGCCCTTGAGCAACGCGGCCAATGGCGGAACGGCCAGCACATCCCGACGCATCCCGAGGGTATTGATGACCCCGATCTGAGTGAGTCCGGTGGTGCGGTCCAGGGCCCGCCGCAGCACGGCGTTGACCTCCGCGCCCGGAATCGGCTCGAGTGCATAGAGGGCCATCTCCGCCAGTGGCCCGGCCTCATCGGTGAGCACGCGCGCCAGTAGGGGCACCTCGCGCTCGGTGGCGAGGGAGGCGAGTTGGCGGCAGACAAACTGCTTGGCGTCGTACGAGGCATCGGTGGTCAAGACCTGGGCCAGGGCGTGGGCCACCGGTTGGGCCTGGAGCGGGCGATCCCGCACCACGGCCACCAACTGCTCCAACCGCTCCAGCGGGGCACGGTCTTGGCCAAAATGATAGGCGCGAAGCTGCTCGACCAGCGCGTCCAGCGTCACTCGGGTTTGGCCCAGACACGGGCCCTGGCTTACGGCCAAGCCCAGGCTGGCGCCGACCAACAGATGACGAAACAGGAGGTTCATGATTGGCAATTTCCGCACGCGCCCGTCCACCGGAGGCGGGCGTAATCAGGTTGACCCAGGACCGCGCGATTAGGTGTGCCAGGGACTGCGCAGGTGCCGGGCAAAAAAACGGTCGGCCACGGGATCGTTCACGAACCGCTCCCGCGCGGGGTCCCATTTCACCGGCCGCCCCAAGTCGTAGGCGATGTTACCCAAATGCGCCACGGTGATCGAACGGGCGCCAATGGCGATGTCCGCGCCCGGCCGGCGGCGGGTGCGGATCGAGTTCACGAAGTCGGTGTGATGGTTGTCGGCGGCATGGAGGTGGACTTCATTGGGGCCAATCTTCTGGCGCACCAAGGGTTCAGGCCAGGTGCGGACGCTGTAGCGCCAGACGGCCACCTTGCCGGTGGTCCCGAAGAACATCACCCCGTTGTCCTGCCCGCACTCCCGCGCCATCCGCTCCGGGTCCCGCGTCAACCGCACCCCGTTGGCATAGTGATAGGTGAGCACCTTGTACTCCCGGCCATCGGGCGGGATGATGTCCACGGGACCGCTCTCATCCATGCCCATCCCCCACTGGGCGATGTCGAAATGGTGCGCGCCCCAGTTGGTCATCTCGCCGCCGGACAAATCCCGGTAGGCCATCCAAGCGCCGACGTAGGCGGAGTTATAGGGCCGCCACGGGGCCGGGCCCAACCACAGATCGTAATCCAGCCAGTCCGGCGCCGGTTCGGCGGGCAGGTCGCACTCCCTATGCTGCGGCGGGCCGCCGACGGCAACCACGACCTCGCGCAGCTCGCCAATATACCCGTTGCGGACCAACTCGCAGGCGAAGCGAAAAGCGTAACTCGAGCGCTGCTGGGTTCCCACCTGGAAGACCGTGCCGTAGCGGCGGACGGCGGCGCGACAGGCCAGCACCTCGGCAATCGTGACCGAACTGGGCTTCTCGCAATAGACATCCTTGCCCGCCCGGGCCGCCGCGCTCCCGAGGTGTGGGTGCCACCGCTCGCCGGTGGCGATCAGGCAAGCGTCGATGTCCGGGCGGGCCAACAGCTCCCGAAAATCGTGGTACACGGCGCAATCCTGGTTCCCGTAACGCTCGTTCACAATCCGGCGGGCGTTCTCGCGGTTGCGCTGGTTCACGTCGCACACCGCCACCACCCGCACCTCGGCGCGGCCGATGAACCCACCCGCCGGCGCCCAGATGCCCCCCGCCATACCGCGCGTCCCCTGCCCGCCCACCCCGACGCAGCCCATGAGGATCCGGCTGTTGGGCGCGGTGACGCCAGCACGCCCGAGCACCGCCGGGGCGACGATCTGCGGCAACACCACCGCTCCCACCCCTAACCGGGTGGCCCGCGTCAAGAAGCGCCGGCGCGAAAGCGCCGCCGCGTTGGCTCCCGCGTCCCGCCGCCGCTTCCCACTCGCCGCCAGCGGCCCGTCGGCGCCGGCACCCAAACCGCGTTGATCTCGCCACATAACGCTAAGCTGAAAACCGCACCAGCCTTTCACGGGAACTCCCCCGACTGACAAGCAAAAACCCGGGAACCCGCCACGGCCGGGCGCGGGGGCCGGGGAGCGAGCCTCGGCTCCCCGCGTGGCGCCAACGCCGCACCACCGAGACCGCCCGAACTTCCACCACGCCCTCGGCTGCGCCGCAAGGGCAAGCGCGCGCGTCACCGCCAGCTCAGAACTCCAGCGCCACGCGCACTACCAAGCCGCCCATGAGGTCGCCCGGCCGCCACACGGGGCGCGCGGCGGTCTGGCGGTTGTGGCAGTCCGCACACGCCTGATCGACCGCCGTCTCGGGATAGACGCCGGTGAAGTAACGCCGCCCGCCCAGTGATTCCTGGGCGTAGTAGGTTTCTCCCGGATGCCCCGCCAAGAATCGCAGCCCCGCCTCCTCCAGCTCGGTCTGAGGCGCATTCTGCGGGTTGAGCGGTTGCCGCGATCGCAG
>JAJXTA010000334.1 GCA_021784265.1 bacterium
GGAGACCATCGCCGGGGCCCCGAGGCTGGGGGAACGGTTGACGGCCGCGCTGCTGGCCTGGGCCCTGCCCGTCGGGTGGCTGGAGAAGGTCCTGGGCCGCCCCCGGCGCGCGCGCCTCGACGACCTGGCCACGGTCATCTTCTCCAGCGGCAGCACCGGCGAGCCCAAGGGGGTCAAGCTCAGCCATTACAATGTCGGCGCCAACCTCGAGCAGCTCGAACAGGCCTTCCCCCTCCGGGCCGACGACCGGTTTCTGGGGGCCTTGCCGTTCTTCCATTCCTTCGGTTTTACGGCCACGCTCTGGCTGCCGGCGGTGCTGGGGTTGGGGGCGGCGTATCATCCCAATCCCTTGGATGCGCACGCCATCGGGGAGCTGGTCGAGCGCTATCGGCTGACCTTCATGCTGGCCACCCCGACCTTCCTTCAGCTCTATTTGCGCGGTTGCACGGCGGAACAGTTCGGGAGTGTTCGTTTTGCGGTGGTCGGCGCGGAGAAACTCTCCGAACGCTTGGCGGCGGCCTTCGAGGCGCACTTCGGCTTGCGGCCCCTGGAGGCGTACGGGTGCACCGAATGTTCGCCGGCGGTCACCGTGAACCTGCCGGATTACCGGGCCCCGGGCTTTCGTCAGGTCGGGGCCAAGCGGGGCACGATTGGTCATCCGCTGCCCGGGGTGTCGGTGCGGCTGCTGCACCCGGAGACCCTGCGGCCCGTGGCCCAGGGCGAACCCGGCCTGCTGGCCGTGCGCGGCCCCAACGTGATGCAAGGCTACCTGGGGCGCCCGGAACAAACCGCCGCGGTCCTGCGCGACGGCTGGTATATCACGGGCGACATCGCCCGTGAGGACGAGGACGGGTTCCTGGAGATCACCGACCGGCTCAGCCGTTTCAGCAAGATCGGCGGCGAGATGGTGCCGCATCTCCGGGTCGAGGAACGGCTGCACGAACTCGCCGGGACGACCGAGCAGACCTTCGCCGTGACCGGTGTCCCCGACGAGCGCAAAGGGGAACGCCTGGTGGTCCTCCACACCTTGCCCGAGGCCCGCGCGGCGGCGGTCGCCGAGCGCCTGGCGCAGCTCGGCTTGCCGAACCTTTGGACCCCCCGGCCGGACCAGTTCTTCCGCGTCGAGGGCTTGCCGCTGTTGGGCTCTGGCAAGCTGGACCTGCGCCGCATCCGGGAGCTGGCCGCCCGGCTCTCGACCCCCGCCTCGACCCTCGCCGGCGCGGGCTGATCAGCCGGGGCGTCCTGGGTCGCGCGGGCCGGGCGGGCGTCCGGCTGGGACCCCGTGACCCCACGCGAGCGCTCGGGAATATCCCGAGCCCGCGGTGCTCGAGGCCCGTCGAGGCAGCTCCCCGCGGCCAGCTTGCGGAGTCGCTCCCGCGGGCGTATTGGTAACCATGAGAACCGCACTGGTGGTCACCTTGACAACCGCAGTGCTGTGCGTCGTCCTCCCCGGCCGCCTGAGCGCGGGCCACGGCGGCGGGGGCGGCGGACACGGGGGTGGCGGCCACAGTGGCGGCGGGCATGCGTCCCATTCCTCGACCAGCCATTCCGCCGGCGGCCCGACGGCGAACGGCGCCGCTTGTCCCCCAGGCCACCACGGTCGCGGCGGGGCCAACCGGCAATACCCCTGGGGTTACTACGGGGGTGGAATCGGCGATTGGTGGGATCTGGGGCCCTACGGCGAGTGGGAGAGCTGGGGCACCAACCGTGTCCCCGGTCGCCTCAGCGGGCCTGCCGAGAGCCGCGCGGCGAGCGGCGGGCCGGGCCGGGTGCTGGATCACGGGGCTGCGGGCTTGATTCGGCGCTGATTTTCAGGCCTCCTCAGCATAACGTGTGGCTCCGATCTCGGGCCACAAAGTGCAACCACTACGCTATCACCGCGTTGTATCGCCGCCGAGCCGTTGGGCGGCGTCGTAGGTGTAACTCTGGCTCCAACTCCCGCTGGGCTGCTGGAGCGCCAGCGTCGAGCGCAACTGCGTCCCGTTGTAGGGTAAGCGATGAGGGTGAGAGTGACTCGGCTCAGCGCCGTCGATAGCGTCGGGGCGAGGGCCGCAACCCTCTGGGAATTGGTTGGCAAGCTGTCGCGGTACAAAGCGTGTTCGGCGGAGCCGGGCGCCGGCTAGCGCGCCCGCCGAACCGCACAATGGAACGTCCCGCGCCCAGCGTGCATATCCCGCCGCTTCCGCTGCCTACCGCATCGAAAGCGTTGTCCGGTGAGGCTATTTGTTCCGAATGACGTGACAGATTACCGTGTCGCCTTCGACGTCCATCTCCACGCTCACGGTGACAAGTGACTTCAGCGTATTCTGCCACAACACATAACCGTTGTTCGTGTTGTACATGTTACGCGCGAAATAGTTCGTCCTGTCGTATCTCACGGGTACATAGTCGCGGGACTCTTTCCGCGTACGCGTCATGGCCGCACGGGAGACGATCAAAGCCTCCTCGTCCCCGAACCAACCTCGCCGGCCACGCGGGATGGACACCGTCCGTATGTCGTCGCGCGTGACCCATGCCAGGAAAACCAGCAGCAAGCCGACTGCGATCACGCCCACGAGCGGAAGCAGGCACAGATTCGTGCGTGGGGCTGGCACGTTACGCAGCCCTCAGAGGGGGTTAGGGTACTGAATGTTGATGTCCGTGTCCGGCACAGGGCCGCCTTCCCACCCCGCCCAATCTCGGCAGTTCCAAATAAGCGAATCGGCGTTGCAGGGGGAAACCGGATCGTCACAGTGGAGCTTTTTGGTCCTCGGGCAAACTAGCTTGGGCTTGCAGTGGGAGACGTCTGGTGTTGGATTCTGCGGCGGGATGGGCTGGCCACGCTTCAGATGGTTGTTGCTGTGACCATAGCACTTTCGGTAGGGACCATTGCAGCAGACGTCCTTGTGGCCAGGACCGGTGGCCCCCCACCACGCTCCGACAGGCCTGGTGCAGATCCAAATAGTGACCTCGGCCACCACGTTGCCATTCTCACAGCACTGCGTTGACGGGTTGTAGGACACGGAGTTGCAGCATGCCATGCCCAATGCGTCCACCAGGTCCGTCGGCCGATTGTTCGCCTGGCGGTACAGGTTCAAGTCACCGGCTTCTCCGATCGGGTCCCTGTTCACCCACCTTTGCAAACTCGGGCTGTAGAACCGGAATCCGTAGTAGTACAATCCCGAGTTGACCATGCACTCCTTGCTGGAGAACCGGTAGGTGTTGGCGGCGGCCATTGTTCCGCTGCTCGACAGCGCGTTCCCGTATGGGTCATAGACATAGCTCGCGGCCAGGTTCTGGTTCACGTCCTCGAGGTAGGTGACATTCCCGTTGCCGTCCGGCGCTTCGGCGCGGGCGCGCCGAAGGTTGCATCCGCTCCGCGGCTGCGCCAAAGCGGCCCAAAAGCGGGGAGTACGGCCCCCGTACCCCACAGGCCACACGCCGCCGCCGACAACTCGGCCAGACGACCGGACCCCGAGGGCTACTCGGGGCCCAGCCCGTCCCACACAACGGCGCGGCAGGGCCGGGTTTGCCCACATTCTGGTTCTCTTCTGCTTCACGATGCCAGCGCCACACGCTCACCCAAGACCTCGACGGGGCCAATGCCGCCGCCAAGCCGCCCGCCTCACCGCAACGATCCCATCCCTCGCGGGCCTCCCGTCGGAAGGCGACCTGTTTTCGCGTGCCGCACGCGACAACATACCTCCTCCTCCCCACCCCGTCCACCATGTTGGTGACCCGGTTGAGGGCGTGGTACGCATAGGTGAGGATTGGGGGGTTGGTACTTGGTCGGGCGGAAACCGGTGGATGGGTGGGCTAGCCCGCGGCTCGGGGGGAGGAGACGGGAATGGCATCGGAAAATGGCCTCAGAGCCGGGAACAGGCGGCAAGAGGCGGGAAGAGCCGGTAAAAGACGGGAAGAGCCGGGAACGGAGCCGGTAAGGGATGGGGGTGAGCCAAATCGAGAGCTCGACGGAGCAGCGGGCTTTGGGCCGGGGCGGTCGGGTTTGGGCGGTTGGCACGTGTTGAGGCCGGCGATGGCTCCGGGTCAGGGCTTGCCCGGAGTCCTAGCCGCGACGGCGGCCAGGAGAGAGGCGAGTGACGAGGCGGGGGCGTCATCCTGGGCAGCGCCAGCCAGCAGGTTGAGGCGGATGCCGGCGAGGCCCAGGTGTTTTTGGGCGAGTTCGGTGGCCCGGACCTTGGCGAGGAGGTCGGCGAGGGGCTGGAGGTCGGCGAGGGCGGCGTTGGGGCGTTCGCGACAGGGGGATGAGCGGGCATAGGGGCGGAAAGCGGCGGGCTGGGGCGGGCCGTCGATTCGGCGACAGTCACAGTGCGTTGTTGTTGCACGGGGTGAGCCTGGCACATCTGGGGCCGGTGGACCAATGGCCGGTTGGTTCCATTGGGTCGATGGGAGAAAAGTCGTCCTTGATCCGCCGCCTGCGTGATCTGGGCGCCAAGTTGCCCGGAACGGGAACCAGGGAAACCCAGGCGGTGCTGCGGCTGGCGCCATGATTACCTTGCATCCGGGCCTTCAACGTCTTCGCCCCTCGCTGCACGGTTGGAACGACGTGCTGCAGGCCGGACCGTAGTTCTCTGCCTGGCTTCCGTGCGTGCCCACGGCCCGCGCCGCGCTCCTTGGAAAACCCGGTTCTTCCGGGATTTGGTGGGGATTTTTCACGGCTCGGTTTGCATGTGGAAGTCCTTGTGGACGGCGGCGTGAAAACGGGGCAAAACCGCCGGTTTGAAATTCCTGAGGGGCGATTCGGCGAAAACGGAAAACCGGCGGTGGGAACGACTGCCGGTCGGCGGGAGAGGCGGGCCCG
>JAJXTA010000335.1 GCA_021784265.1 bacterium
CACGCTCGAGGCCAGGAACTTGGGCAGGGTCCAACCCCGGCGCCAGAACTCGCGGCCGGTGTCGTGATAGACCATGGCGGAGCAGAACAGGAAGAGCGCGCCCGCCAGGAACGCGCCCGTTCCCCAGCCGGCGGTCTGCCTGTGCGTCGCACGCAGACAGGCCACGGTCAGGCGGGGGCCGTTGGCCCGCCACAGCGCCGCCGCGTGCCCGCCGCTCAAGCCAAGGAACAGGCCCAGGGCCACGATCTCCCGGCTCAACCAGGAGCGTCGCAGTCCCAGGAAGGCGCGCCAGGCGCCCCAAGGCTGGCCGAGGTGCAGGAGGCTCGCCCCCAAGCCGAGGAGGCCGCTGCCGACGGCGGCCACGGCCAACCAGCGGCTCACCCATGTGGCGGTGGGGCTCGGCGGTTGCCAACCCACGGCGGCGGCACCGCCCGAGAGGCCGACGGCCAGTTGGGACAGGATCAACAGCAGGACCAAGGCGGTATGGGGTGGTTGTGGCCGCAGTTGTTCGTGGTCGGCGGGCTGCAAGGCGCGGGGGAGCGGCTTGAGCGAGCGAAACCGAGTGGTGGGCAGGGTGTAGGCCGAGGCCGGAGCGCCCGGAAGCAGGCCGCGGGCCAGGCGCGGCTTGGCGCGCAGCGAGGCCGCGAGGGCCGTCGTGTTGACGACGGTGATTCGGATAGCCTCGTTGGGGCAGGCCTGCACGCAGGCGGGGGCCTCGTTGGCGGCCAGCCGGCCGCGGCACAGGTCGCATTTGCGCACGATCCCTCGCGCCGGGGAGTATTTGGGGACGTCGTAGGGACACTTGAGGATGCAGTACTGACAGCCGATGCATTGATCATCCAGGTGTCGAACGATGCCGGTAACGGGGTCCTTGTCATAGGCCAGCACGGGGCAGCCGTTGAGGCAGGCCGGATCGACACAGTGATGGCAGGCGGTGGTGACGGTCTGCTGAAACGGATGCCGCCAATCCGTGCTCACCAGCAGGCCGATGTCGCGCCACGCCTCGCCGTCGTCCAGGCCGTTGAGACTGTGGCAGGCGCTGACACAGGCCTTGCACCCCGAACACCGATCCAAGTCCACTTCAAAGCCGTACTGCTCCCCGGGCCGCGGGCGGGTCAGTGGAATCAAGGTCCGATAATGCGAGGCCAGCGCCGGGGCGGCGTGCCCTTCGTGCCAGCGTGCAAACTGCGGCGCCGCCGCCAGATCGCGCTCCTGCGCCACCAATTGGTCGGCCAAGCTCGGAGACAACGCCGCGTTCGCTCGGGCTGGTGAGCGGGTTTCGCTTGGCCCCGAGAGCATACCAGAGCCGCCGCCGCGGGAGAGTCCCTCCCGGTCGAGATGAAGCGTGGAGCTGGTGGCCATCAGATCACTTCCGTTTCTTCCAGCGGCAGGCTGACCGCCGGCCCCGCGGCGGCGCGCACCGGGCGCAGGCCAGGCCGGCCCACCAGCGTCACTCCAAGTAAGGCTGCTCCGGCCAGGCCGCTGAACGCCACGAAGCCCGCCGCGTAGCTGCCCAGTGCTTGCTTCAACGAACCCAACAACATCGGGAGGAGAAACCCGCCCAGCCCACCGGCGGCTCCCAGGATGCCGGTGGCCACGCCCACATCCTCCCGGTAGCGGAGGGGGACCAGCTCGAACACGGACCCGTTCCCGAGGCCCAGACAGGCCATCAGGAGGAACAAGAGGGTGACGGCGGTCGCGAGCGAATGGGCGGCCGCCACCTCCAAGGCTAGGGCAACAATCCCCACGTAGAGCAACGTCAGCATGCGAAACCCACCCCACCGATCCGCCAACCACCCGCCCACGGGCCGCAGGAAGCTCCCCGCAAAGACGCAGAGGGTGACGAGGTCGCCGGCACGCACCTTGGCGACGCCGTATTGGTCATGGAGGAAAATCGCCAGGAAGCTGGCCAGACCGACAAAGCCCCCGAACGTCACCCCGTAGAACAGACTGAACCAATAGGTGTCCTGTTGCTTCAGGACGGCGGTGAAGTTCGCCCGTTTGGGCCCGGTACCGCGGCCCGGCGCTTCTTTGGCGCAGGTCACCAAGACCGCGGCCACCAAGGCGATGGGAATCGTGGCCAATCCAAACACGGCGCGCCACCCGAGGGTCTCGGCCAGGCGCGGGGCAAAGAAGGTGGCCAGGAGCGTGCCCGAGTTGCCGGCGCCAGCGATTCCCAAGGCCAGGCCTTGATGTTCGGCCGGATACCATCGGCTGGCCAGCGGCAACGCGGCCGCGAAACTTGCCCCCGCCACCCCCAGGAGCAACCCTACCAGGTAGAGCTTGGGCAGCGAATCCACCCAGAGCCAACCCGCCAGGAGGGGAAGCAACGTGGCGGCCATCCCCAGGCACGCCGTCCACTTGGCCCCCAACCGGTCGGTCGAATACCCGAAGAGCAGGCGCAGCAGGGAGCCACCCAACAAGGGAACCGCGGTCATCAGCCCTTTTTGGGCGGGGTCGAGGCCGAACTCCGCGGCGACGTGGTTGCCCAACGCCCCGAACAGCACCCAGACCATGAAGCTCACGTCGAAATACAAAAACGCGCTCAGGAGCGTGGGCCAGTGGCCGACCTGATAGAATGGCAATGCCTTGTTCATTCCCCTGCCGCCTAAGCACTTGCCGTGCGCGCGGGATGGCGGCGGGAGGGATTATGGTTGAAATGTTTTCACGGGTGGGTTGAAGCCGCCGGCGGCAGGTATGTAAGCGGTTCTAAATGTGTTGGTTAGAAGATGTGCGCGCCCGGAGTTCGTCCCCCGCCCGGCCCTCCCTTCCCTCCCGGCCGCCAGGGGGTTCCCCGGGGCCCGCCTTGGGGCGCGTGCCATCTTTGACGCAAATTGGGTAAAAGAAGCCATCCGCTGGGGTGTGATCCGGCGCCGGCGCCGGTCCACGCGGCGATCCAGGCGAGGAGGGTATCCGCGCGGGCTCGGTCCCGCAGCTCGCCGGTGGTTCACGCGCGCGGGTCGTCCGGGCACCCTGGAGGGAAATGCCTGGGAATTATCTGGCATTCGCCCGGTCCAGGGCGGATATTGGAGTGAAGCCGCCAAAGGCGGCGATAACGATGAAAGTAATTGAGAACCTGCTGCAGTTGCAGGAGCTTGAAATGGGACCGACGACCGAGGCGCCCGAAAGCCGGCGGTTGGTGGAAACGCTAAGGAAGGGAATCCCGGAGCAGATTCTGGGGCATTACGACCGCCTGCGCGCGCGTGGCAAGAAGGGCGTTGCCCTGGTGCGGCATGGGGTCTGCAACGGGTGCCAGATGAAACTGGCTTCCGGCCCGTACGCGGCGTTGATTCGGGACGACGACATCGCCATGTGCGACACCTGCGGGCGCTACTTGTTGCGGGCGCCGGAGGCTGCGCCCGCGCCCGAGGCCCCACCCGCGCCGGCCCCGGAGGCCAAGAAGCCCGCGCCGCGCAAGCGCCGCAGCAAGACGGCGGCCGACGCTCCCGCCTAAGCTCTTGGACCGCAGGCAGTGACCTGCCACGCCAGTCGGTTGTCGCCCGGACGACCGGACCGGAAGGCAGGGTGTTGTCCGGGCAGGGGCGGCCCGCGGGTCTCGCACGGTCGCGGCGCGAAAAATGCATTGCATTTCGCTGGCCAGACGCGATAGTGAGCGCTCAGTTAGATAACTGATCGATTTCAAGACGTGGTGAATCTTCAGGTGAAATGGTTTTCAGTGACGATTTGAAACCCGGCAGTCGGGAACGGTCTCCGAAATGACAGTGTGTCTAAAGCAGAGCAGCAGACGATCATGAACACAAAGCTGTTTGTAGGCAACCTCTCCTACAACGTCACCGAAAACGACCTCCAGGACCTCTTCGCCCAGCATGGCACGGTCACGGAGGTGAACCTGATGCTGGACCGTTCCAGCGGTCGCTCGCGCGGCTTCGCCTTCGTCACCATGGAGACCAAAGAGATGGCGGATGCCGCGGTCAAGGCGCTCAACGGCACCCCGCTGGACGGCCGGAACCTGACGGTGAACGAGGCGCGGCCGCGGGAAGAGCGGCCCGGCGGCGGTGGTGGCGGCGGCGGGCATGGCCGTGGCGGTGGGCGCGGCGGCCGACGCTATTAGGCGGTTGCGTTTGCTCCCTCGGATTGGAACTCCCCTCCGGCTGCACGGCCTCCGGAAGTCGCTGACTTCAGTGGGGGCGGGCGGATGGCGGGTGCGGCCGGGTGTCGCGTGGCGATGGGCTCGCGGGTGTCAGGGCAGCGGGGAAAGACGCTGGACCAGGGCACTGCGGCGACGGACGTGATCTCGGCGGTTCCAGTGTTCCGGGTGGCACCTCCTGCAAATACCATGTCACGCATCTTTTGGGATCGCATTCATTGGCGGAACAGCCTCTTTTTGATGGGCAGCCTGTTACTCGTGGTGACGGCGCTGCCCGCCTACCTCTGGTATAACGGGTTGGGGTGGTTCCAAGCCGGCCTGTTCGTCACCTTCTTCGCGGCCACCGGCCTGAGCATCACGGTGGGCTACCACCGGCTGTTTTCCCACCTGGCCTTCAAGACCCGCTGGCCGGTCCGGAGCTTCACCCTGCTCTTTGGCGCCGCCGCCTTCGAGAATTCCGCCCTCTGCTGGGCTTCGGACCACCGGCGGCATCACAAGTTCGTCGATGACGCCCACGATCCGTATGACATCACGCGGGGGTTCTTCCATGCCCACATGGGGTGGATGCTCTTCAAGCTAGGGCCCGACGCCCCACTGGACAACGTTCCCGACCTGGTTCAAGACCGGTTAGTGCGGTGGCAGCATCGGTTTTACCTGCCGTTGGCGGTGACAATGGGGTTTGGTCTGC
>JAJXTA010000336.1 GCA_021784265.1 bacterium
ACGATGCCGATCACGACGCCGAGGGTGGTGAGGGCGGCGCGCATCTTGTTGGCGCGGAGGGCGTCACCGGCGATCCGCAAGCCTTCGACGAGTTCGTTGGCGAAGCGCATGGGGCGCGGGGCAGGGGCGGCTGGGCTCAGGTGACCGGGGCGGTGGCGCGGGCCGAGGCCGCCAGGGGTTCGGCTCGACTGGGCTCGTCACTGGCGATCTGGCCATCCCGGAGCCGGACGATGCGCCGGGCGTGCCGGGCCACGTCTTCCTCATGGGTCACCACGATGATGGTATGGCCCTGCTGGGAGAGGGCCGCGAACAGGGCCATGATCTCAGTGCCGGTCTTGGAGTCGAGGTTGCCGGTGGGCTCGTCGGCCAGGAGGATCGAGGGCCGATTGACCAGGGCGCGGGCCACGGCCACCCGCTGCCGCTGGCCGCCGGACATCTCGTTCGGGCGATGATGGATGCGGTCGGCCAAGCCGACTTGGGTGAGCGCCTCGAGGGCGGTCTGCCGCCGCTCCTCAGTATCGACCCCGGCATAGATCAGGGGGAGTTCGACGTTGTGGAGGGCGTTGGCACGAGGCAGGAGGTTGAAGGTCTGGAACACGAACCCGATCTCCTTGTTCCGGACCTCGGCCAGGCGATTGTCGTCCATCTCACTCACGTTGATCCCGTTGAGCTCGTAGGTGCCGGCCGTGGGACTATCCAGACAACCGATGAGGTTCATGAGGGTGGATTTGCCGGAGCCGGAGGGGCCCATGATGGCAACGTATTCCCCGCGGCTGACCTGAACCGAGACGCTCCGGAGGGCATAAATGGTCTCCGCCCCCATCTGGTAGAGGCGCGTGATATTCTGTAAGCGGATCAGACCCATGGGCGTTGGTCAACAGGGCTTGACCTGCTGAGGCCGGAAGCGGCGCCCAACGGGTCCCCGACCACCGGTGCGCGTCACTTTTGTTCCTTGGGCAATTCCCCTTTCGCGGGCCCTACCCGCACTTTCTTACCGTCCTCCAACTCGCGGCTAATCGCCTTGTAGCCACCCGAGACGACCTCTTGGCCCTCCTTTACGCCGTCGGTGAGTTCGACGTAGGCGTCGTCGCTGATGCCGCGCTTGACGGGCAGCATCTTGACCCGGTCGCCATCTTTGATGAACACGACTTCGATTGGTTTGGGCGTTTCGCCGGGTTTCTTGGCCGAGGCCAAGTTGGTGGTGTTGGTGGCCGGACGGGCAGGGTTGTTGGTGGCGGTGGGGGTGTTCGTTGCGGTGACCGCGGCATCGGCGGCGTTGGCGGTGCCGAGGTCGGTACCGGCCTTCTCGGCCCGGTTGGTGGCGGCGCCGGCTCGGTTAGGTGCGGTAGGCTTGTTGAGAGCCAAGGGTTTAGGCAGACGCGTGGTGACGCTGGCGATGGGCACGGTCAGCACGTTGGTCCGGTAACGGGTTTCGATCTCCGCCGTCACCGACATCCCGGGACGAAACGCCGCCTTGTCTTGAACGCGGATTTTTACCTCGAACTTGGTGGCCTCTTGGGAAGAACTGCTGGCGGCGGTGCCGGCGTTTTTCGACGAGTTGGCGATCTCGGTGACGGTCCCGTTGAATTTGCGATCCTTGAAGGCATCAACCTCCAATCGGGCATGCTGGCCGACGGCAATCAACGGGACATCAACCTCGCCGATGTCCACTCGTGCTTCCATGGCGTTGAGGTCGGCGATGGTCATCACTTCGGTCCCCGCCATCATGGAGGTGCCGACCACTCGCTCGCCCAGGCGAGAGTTAAGGCGGCTGACGGTGCCGTCGATGGGGGAAGTAATGATGGTTAGGGAGAGGTCCTCGGCGGCCTTGTCGAGGGCCGCCTTTGCCACATCTACTTGGTAGTTAGCGCCTTCCAACTGGGCTTTAGCGATGTCGTAGGTGGTTTTGGCGGCGATATAGTCCGACTCGGAGATGAGGTTGTTCTTGAAGAGAGCGGCACTACGGTCGAAGTCGGTTTTGGCTTTCAGGAGGGAGGCTTCGGCATTGCTCCTGCTGGCGAGGGAACCGTTGTAGCTGGCCTCGGCCTGATGCTTGGCGGCAACGTAGAGCTCCGGTTTGACCTTGAGGAGCAAGTCGTTACGCTTGACCGCTTGCCCCTCTTTGACCGGCAGTTCGATGATTTCGCCGCTGACTTCCGGGCTGATCTTGACCTCGAGCACCGGCTGGATCCGCCCGTTGGCCACCACCACTTCGGTCAGGCTACGGCGGGCCACCTTCTCGGTTTGGATCACAATGACCGGTTCCCGGCGCCGGAGCAGCGCGGCGGCGGTGAGCCCCCCCACAACCAACACGATCACCGAGAAGATGAGTATCTTCCGGCGCTTCTTCGCTTTCGAGGTTGCCATTGCCGTTTGCTCTTAAGGATTGCCGTGACGAGGTAACGCCGCGCCTGCGGCCGCCTCCGCCTTGAGTGGCCCGTCGATTCAACATTAAGACAAACCACCCCCCTGTTTGGTTTCATTTATTGGCGAGCGGTGGTCTGCCGGCCGCCCGGCCTCGGGCCACCGCACCGGCGGCCGGCCCCTTAGTAGCCGGTCAGGCGCTTGATGCCCAGAGCGGCACCGAGGATCAGGCCGTTGAAGCCCAGCCAGAGCCCGAAGACCCAGGCGGCGGCTTTGCCGAGGGAGTGGTTGCTGAGCTTGGCGAGGCCGACAGCGTAAACTATTAGACTCCAAAAGGTTAAGAGATCGAGCTTTGCCAGGAAGCCTTGGAGCGGGTCAGAACCGTCAAAGTCCGGCATGAGGAGCACCAAGCTGGCCCCGGCGTAGAGGTTGCCGAAGGTGACGATGAGCAGGGTTTTGACTATGCTGGCCAGGATCATGATCATATTGGCCAAGCCCGCCACCTCGGCGGCGCAGAGGTAGGTGAAATCGCCTTTGAGTGCCTTGGTGCCGACCAGCCAGAGGATGAGCGCCCACCAAAAGGGGGCCCCGAAGCCCTGGAAGACCGGGGCGATCACCGCGCCAATCTTCACCCCGATGCCGGCGAAGCGTTCGGTCATCGCCCGGGCCTGCTCTGCTTGCTCCCGGGTCAGCTTGCGGGCCTCGACCTGTTTCTGGATCGCCTTATCGCCCAAGTCGGAAAGTTGGCGGCGGACCGATTCCTGGGAGAAGATGAGCCAGGCGCTGAGCCAACCGACCAGGGTGAGCAGGAGCGCCGGCAGGAGCCAGTTGGCGGAATTGGGCTTGCTCACCTTGACCTCGGCGAAGACGTCGCCCGGCGTGGCGAAGACGTTCATCATTCTGGCCCCGACGGAGGTGGTGGCGGGCAGGGGTGGCGGGGCGGCGTCGCCGTCGGCGGAAACGGTTTGACCCATAAGTTAGTTAGATCGTGGTTTGGCGCGAGATCAGAGGAGTTTGGCCCAGAAGTCCTCCCGGGTCAAGCCTCGGGTGTGCCGACGCCGCGCCGGGCCCACGGCGGGGGTGCCGCGGTCACTTGCCAAGCGGACGCCGCCCTGATAAACGACGCTTATGGCTAAACCGAGTGACGTGCGGGTGATCGGCACCCGCTTATACCTGCTGCCGGTCCAGGCACGTGTGCCGCTGAAGTTCGGCCCGGAGACAACGACGTCGGTCACGTGCGCGCGCGTTCGCGTGCGCGTGGCCGACCGGCAGGGGCGGGCGAGCGAAGGCTGGGGCGAGACACCGTTGAGTGTGCAGTGGGTGTGGCCCAGCAGCTTGGGCTACCAGGCGCGCCACGACATGCTGACCCGGTTCTGTTCGGAGTTGGCCCGGGCGTGGGCTGGGTTCGACGCCGTCGGCCACCCGCTGGAGCTGGGGGCCGATTTCCTGGAGCAGTGCCTGCCGGTCTTGCTCCAGCGCGTCAATACCGGCCGGTCGGCGGGGGCCGAACCCATGCCGTGGCTGGCCGCGCTGGTCTGCGCGTCCGCCTTCGATCTGGCGATTCATGACGCTTATGGGCGGTCCCTCCAGCGTCCGGTTTTTCAGACCTACGGGCCTGAGCATCTGAGCAGGGACTTGGGAAGCTTTCTGACCGCGGCTGAGGGGGTAGCGGTCAGTTTCCGCGGCAAGTACCCGCGGGACTTTCTGTTGCCCCACGCAGCCCCGCGCCTGCGGGCGTGGCATCTGGTGGGGGGACTCGACCTGCTGGAGCAAGCAGACCTGACCGGCGCGGAGCCGTGCGACGGGTACCCGGTTCTGCTGCCGGACTGGATCGACCGCGATGGCCTCAAGTGTTTGAAGGTCAAGTTGCGGGGGACGGATGCGGCCTGGGATTACGAGCGTTTAGTACGGGTAGGCGCGATTGGGTTGCCGCGTGGGGTGGAGTGGTTGAGCGCGGATTTCAATTGCACCGTCACGGAGCCCGGCTACGTGAACCGGATCCTGGACCGCTTGCGCGACGAGCAACCGCGGCTCTACGGGATGGTTCTCTATATCGAACAGCCGTTCCCCTACGACTTGGACCGATACCGGATTGACGCTCACAGCGTGGCGGCGCGCAAGCCGCTCTTCCTGGACGAGAGCGCGCACGATTGGCGGCAGATCCAGTTGGGGCGGGCGTTGGGGTGGACGGGGGTGGCGTTGAAGACCTGCAAGACGCAAACCGGGGCGCTGCTGAGCGCGTGCTGGGCCCGGGCCCACGGCATGGAGCTCATGGTGCAAGACCTGAGCAATCCGATGCTCGCCCAGATCCCTCATCTGCTGCTAGCGGCGCACATCGGGACGATCATGGGGGTCGAAACTAACGGGATGCAGTTCTATCCCGCAGCCTCGGCCCCGGAGGCGGTGGTGCATCCAG